>JBLHPP010000125.1:0-7498 GCA_047624385.1 Crocinitomicaceae bacterium | reverse complement strand
TCGCTTGAAAACTCATTCCAAATGTCTGCACATCCGCAACCGACTGCCTAAAATCTGAACCATCTGGTTTATCTCGAACTTCGGAATCTTGTGATTTCTGGTAGGAGAATGTGCTAGACCACTCATCCATCAATCCTGCCCCCTGACTCCCAGAGAACTTAGCATACGCCAGCGAACGCTCTTGGTCATATATTCTATAGGCCAACGATCCTGGTTCAGTCACATGGTCACCATGGGTCCAGCCCGAGTTTTTCACCGTACTATGCCAGCGCCACACATCATCTTGGTTTGCGTATTGGTACGCTAAATCCATCTGGGTTGTCTCACTCAGAGCGTAGCTAAATTTTAGATCCAGGTTTTGTTCCGGGTAGCCCGTACGCTTCATTTGCCCGAAAAAACTATCCCGGATGTCGCCATAACTTTTCACGCTTATACCCAGATTGAGCCCCCACTTTCCGCCCTCACCTATCCGTTGCTCTATACGCCCGACATGGCTTTGGCTATTGGTATCGAATCGGTAAAAAGCACTACCGTTCTGGAAGAACCCTTGTTGATCACGGAAGTCCGCGCTTTTACTAAAAACATTCAATGTGCCACCAAGAGCGTCAGATCCATACATTACCGAACCTGGGCCCTTGACCAGCTCCATGCGATCCACCGAGTACACATCTAAGGTATTCCAATATTGAATGGGACCGCTTCGCCAAGTCGAATTATTTACCCGCACACCATCAACGAGCAGGAGATTCTGACGTCCAGTGAAACCACGGATAAAAGGGCTTCCGTGTCCATGTGTCGTCTTCTGAATCATCACTCCAGATGTATTCCTTAGCGCTTCCGGTATTGTCCGTAGCTGATCGTTGAGAATGTCATCCTTATTTATGATAGAGATACTGTAAGGAGAATCCAACTGTGACTGCTCTATCCGCGAAGCTGTCACGACTGTTGGCTCTAAGAAATCTTGCGCTAAAACGGGATGAACTAATCCCACTAAAGGCAGGATAAATCGTATATTACGTGACTGAATTTTGATCATTTTCTCTTTTTTTTTAAGATGCGTTTAAATATAATTACATAAAAAAAATTCAGGTAACAATCAAATACTAGCCCTTATTGCAAATAAATCTCAATAATATTCACATGCTATATTTTACCTGACTCCAGGTAAGCCTCAGGAAAATTACTCACCACCTTTTCTCTAATGAGAAAATCGTAGGAATGCTATGAGACTAGCAAGAACCACAGCAAGCGGTATATTCTCTTTTGTGTAGAGTACTTTAAGAAATGCATCCCTACCCTCGACTACAGATACCAGGCTGACTCGGTCAGCTATCACCCACTCTCCATTCGAAGTATCTAACTGTAAATCGTATTCCCACCCATCAATCAATGACGTGGCGCAATGGATAAAGGCAGATTTCTCATCTGTGGCAGGATGTAGCTCGATAAAATAATCGTCACCGACACAAATTTGACCAGCAATGCTAGTAATACTTTTCCCAGGTTTTTGTAGCGATAAGAAACTCCCAATCTCGATCACTCGTCCATCAGGGTAGCGAGTAACTATCAGACCTTGCTTAAAGTCAAATTCGACTAGGAATTCACCGAAATCCACTTCATGAGCTGACGGCCATTTCAAAAATTTTAATAGGCGTCCAGTCTTCCAGAGAATTCGAGCTTCTAGCTCTAGTGGCAATGTTTCCGACATACTTGGGCTATGCCATCAACTGAGGCATTCGGCAAAAAGAAAAAAGCGCAAGGTGCAGGCACCTTGCGCTTTTTGAAATGTGTAATCTGAGTTCGATTAACGAGAGTAAAGTTCAACAACAAGCTGAACGTTTACGCCGTGATCCGAATCAGCTGGCTCTGGAAGGCGAGCGATAGTACCAACTAACTTCTCGCGATCGATTGTGAGCCAGTCCTTGAGAGGAACTGCCTGTGTAAGGTCAAGAGCGCGGAGGCCGAGCTGCTGAGAAGATGCCTTCTCTGCTACTGCGACTTTGTCACCTGGCTTGCACTGGAAAGAAGCGATATCAGTCTTAACGCCGTTCACAGTGATGTGCCCGTGGTTAACAAGTTGACGTGCTGCTGAACGAGTGTTGCCGTAACCTAGACGGTAGCAAACGTTGTCGAGACGGGTTTCAAGAAGGCGAACAAGTGTGTCACCTGTGATACCACGCTGGCGTACTGCCTCTGCGTAGTAACCACGGAATTGCTTCTCAAGTACACCGAACTGGAAACGAAGCTTCTGCTTCTCACCAAGAGCTACTGAGTAATCGGACTTCTTACGACGACCTGCGCGGAGACCGTGCTGACCGGGTGGGAAGTTACGACGCTCGAGAGCTTTAGAAGGTCCGAAGAGAGCCACACCAAAACGGCGGCTGATCTTGTCTTTAGGGCCAATATAACGTGCCATAATAAAAGTTTGTAATAGTGAGTTAAAATTATACGCGGCGAGCCTTCTTAGGACGGCAACCGTTGTGAGGTACTGCAGTCACATCTTTGATTGCAGAGATTTCAAGGCCGAGGCCTTGTGCAGCACGAACAGCAGATTCACGACCAGCACCAGGGCCTTTAACGCGAACTTCTACAGTCTTGAGGCCGTGGGACATTGCCTGACGGCATGCATCCTGAGAGACAACCTGAGCAGCGTAAGCAGTAGACTTACGTGAACCCTTGAAGCCCATCTTACCAGCTGATGACCAGCCAATAGCATTACCATTGTAGTCAGTAACTGTCACGAGAGTGTTGTTGAAAGTAGCGATCACGTGAACGATTCCAGTTTGGATGTTCTTAGACTTCTTCGCTTTGTGGATTTTGAGTTCTTCTTCACCACCAGCGAGTTCAGCGAAAATATCGCGCTTCTTCTCTTCTTTCTTAGGCGCGCCTTCTGCTGTAACCGGAGTTTCAGTAGCTGGAGCGTCTGTTGCAGGAGTTTCAGCTACTGGAGCTTCTACTTCTTTAGCTGGAGTCTCTTTTGGAGCCTCTGCAGCTGGAGTTACTTCATCAGCAACTTCTGTTTCTTTAATTTCTTCAGACATTGTATTTACAGGTCAAAGTTTATTTAGCCACACCCATTGTGCGTTTCTTACCCTTACGAGTACGAGCGTTAGTCTTGGTACGCTGACCACGAACTGGTAGGCCACGCTTGTGACACTGGCCACGGTGACAATTGATAGAAGTCAAACGCTTGAGAGCTCCTTGCTGCTCACGTCGAAGGTCACCTTCGATTGTGATAGCCTCGGAAGTAATTACCGTAGCAATCTTCACAAGTTGTTCTTCGGCGAGCTTTCCTGTTCGGATATTAGCGTCGACGCCAGCTTGCTCGAGAATCTTCTGAGCAGTAGTGAGTCCAATACCATAAATGTATTGGAGGGAAGCTTCAATGCGCTTCTCGTTTGGAATTTCGGTTCCGAAAATTCTTGCCATGGTTATCGGTAATTTAGTGTTAGTATTATTGCTCCGCAGAAAATATATGTGCGTTTATGCACAAAGCGGGATGGGTCATTTACCAGAGATCCGACTTCTGGCAAGTGGGAAATAACTATTTAACTCGCTTTTACTCCTAGCTCCACACAATCACGATGTCTGACACTCCAATAAAGAAACAAAAACAAGCGCTCCGCAGCGAGATGCAAGCGATACTTCAGAGGCTCTCCACTGAGCAACGCACAACGAATTCGTCCGCTATATGCCATGCTATCACAGCTTTGGTCAACTCCTCTCCCACTATCCTCACCATAGCCAGCTTTATGGCACTACCTAGTGAGCCCGATCTCTCTGAACTCCACTCCAGCCTGCCGAACCATCGCCTAGTCTACCCCCGCGCACTAGCCCGTGGGGAAATGCATTTCCACCACGTCAACGACATCAGTCAAATGGAGCCTGGCTTCTATAATATCCCCCAACCTCTCGACAACGCTGACACACTAGTGGCCCCTGCCGTGATCGACCTCTTCCTCTGTCCCGGCTATGCATTCACCGAGTTTGGCCAAAGATTGGGGAAAGGTGGCGGCTACTATGATCGCCTCCTCAGCCATCGCTCTCCCTCAAGTCGATTAGTTGGCATTTGTTTCCGCCAGCAAGTCATTCTTAACCTGCCAACCGAAGACCACGATATCCAGATCGATCAAGTCATATCAGCGTGAATGTAGAACCTAGGATGCCGCTACTTGGTGTTACGTTCTACGTGTTAAGCTATCATGTCTATCCTTGATGACTACATCCCAAAACATGGCTATAGTAGTAGAGGCGTTTCATCGAATAGAATAGAGCAACTTACTACCACGATCGGGCCGAAGTCCGTGTCGACAACCTCCCCAAACCTGAAATCTTCAAGCACACGGACGCGATCGTCCGGGTTACCCTAGCGGGAATCTGACTGCTACTGCTAGGTATTTGCTTTTTGCGTGGTGTCCCTGAGGACGTTGTTGGGGAGATCGGAGAGGGGGAGAAAGGGGGTTGATCGTCCAGATCCTGGGCGACTAGGCAGACAAACAAGAACGCGTCGCACACTAACCCTGTGCGCGCGTTTTTTTTCGCGATGAGGACCCTCGGGTCACAGACCGTTGGCAGAATCAGCATTCGTAGTCCCTATGGTAAGTGTAGTAGGTGTCATTGCTACGTAAGCTACGACCCACCGTTGCAAAATAAAAGTCGGACTTCTTACTATAGCTTCGACCCCATATTTTCACAAAATACGGTAAATATCCTTCCTCAAATCTCTAAGACTATACATCCGTGAATCACTAACTTGGCGTAACTTCCTCGCCCCTGTCGTTCGTTTAGCATGCTGCTCTGGCCGAGCTTCCTTCATTCTATAAAAGAACCTATCCACAAATTCACGACTACCTAACACCACGCCATCGGTGAAGTAGCGCGCCTTGCAGTGTAACATTTGCGCAGCACTCAGTTTACCTCCAGTTTTCAGAATTTTCTCAATCTCGCTCGCGCTAAAACCATTTCGTCTCTTATATCGTATCGCTTTACTCTCGCCCAGTACTCCCTGCGCCTCTTGATCGGCTGCCGCCCCCTCCTCAACCATCATCATCCGGTACTCGCCCATCACTTCTTGCCAGGTCTCAGTCAGAGGTTCATTTACGGCATAGCCATCCGGTTTTTGCATCACCTCTAACAAACCCTTCTGAGCCACCTCAACCCCAGCACAAGCCTCGCCGTAGCTACACCATCTATAACCCTTCGGATCCGCCACCATTCCCGCACGCACAGGATTGAGATCAATATAGGCCGCCGTCATACGCGTGGCATAGCCATCCTCCACTAACACACTCTTAAATCTTCCTTCCCACAGCGTGCCAGTCTTACCCTTGCGCTTATTGTACCACTGCGTGAATTTCTGTTTTATTGCCTTCATGAACTCGGACAAATCACACATCCTCCGCGTGTAGCGCTCCTTCAGCTCCCGCACCGCGAGCTTCCGATCCTCTTTATTCTCGATCGCCCGACACTCAGCCAGCCAGCGCTTCACATCCGCAAGGTGCTCATCGCTATAAATCAAAGCCAACTTCTCTAAAAAGGCGGCATCTGAAAGCATTCGCGTAGGTTTTGGTGGCACCTTCACCAAGATGTGCACATGGTTACTCATCAGACAAAACGCCAACACCTTCACCCCGCAATACGCTTCATATTGCCGCATCGTCTTCCTAAAAAACTCCTTTTCCTCCTTCTTAAAAATAAACGTTCTCCAGACGACGCGTGTAAGGCAGTGATATACTGACGCACAAGTCTCATGCTCCGGGGCTAGTAAATATTTACGCGTAACTCTCATGATCAGGGGGAACTACAACAACTCGAACACAACGCACAAATCATTGATTACCTTAGACATACACAACATCATAAAACAATTCAAGCCTTTTCCTTACTACTGCTCTGTCCCCCTATTTATACCCACAAGTGCCTCTTCTTCAAACATTTGGCATATTTTCGCTTTCACCCTTGCCTGACCACTGCTCACCCGTCACTCTACGTTCATTCCATTATACATTAATTCCACCCCATCTTTCCCCCGCAGTCCCTTTCTCCCCCTCTCCGATCTCTCCAACAACGTCCTCAGGGACACCCCGCAAAAAAGCAACTTCCTAGCAATCAATAATAATTAATTAAAAAAAATATGAAAATCGACTACACATTCTGCTCATCCATCTCGGAACAGTTCGCCGCAATAGCGAAGAAGAGTTTGGCCATTACACTTTGTCTATTGTTTCTTGGTTCTACCATGGTTTTCGGGGGTACCGAAGCGGAAGATGCGGCCGTCATCAAAGGTTGCAATGAAGCCATTGTGGTGGGGGTAATTCAACGCGGACGCAATAAAGACGAGGTCAAGTTAGTCGTGTCCGACTGCTGGCGCGGAGATTTTAAAGGCGGAAAAGTTCTGTATATAAAATCTGATACCGCAGAAGGGGAAGCCGACGAAGATACAGGATTTAAACCTGGTTCCCAGTGGATCATAATGGGAACTAAAAAAGATGGCTTTTTTCTCTGCGAGAACGACATCAAGTACCAATACACACATGACAAGGCTCATTGGGTGCAAGTGGTTTTGGGAATCCTCTCTGAATAGTCGTTATTTTCATAGGCTCTATCCCTCTAATGAATACTAGCACCCCCTATCTCCCCTTCTCCGATCTCCCCAACAACGTCCTCAGGGACACCCCCCAAAAAGCAAATTCCTAGCAGTTGCCACAAGCGTTGCCGCTATGCTGAAGCAAATCATATTAGAGAAGCTCGGCTTGTGTGCAACTGTGACGATTGACTACGCGCCAAACTCAGAGTTCCAGAAAGCCGCCTAGATCGCACGCTTACGAAATTCACTAACTGGGAGTCTAATTGATTCACCAAATCGATTTTCGACCATCTTCAGCTCACTGTGAGCACAATGAGCAACCTAACAGACGCGACCTAATCCCCCTTGGCTTTTTCGTCATCGACGTAAAACCAAAAAGCCCCTCTCCACAATATGAAGAAGGACTAGAAAAACGTGATCCTCTCCCGATAGGGTGATGATCAATGATCATTTCAATTATTTTTGCTCTTGGATTCTTGCTCCATAGAGCCTCATAGCAGGATCATCATTTTGCAGGATATATATGGAATATAGGATCGAAGCATCCCCCTCCTCTATTAGTCTGTCTTTTTATGTTTGTTGTCTTTTTATGTTTGTTTTTATGTTCTTGGCTCCATCGGAGACTTACCAAGTGGCTCCGCTATGTGCGACCTGATCGCCCAGCAAGGCTTCAAGGAACCCCGCTGCGAACCACTGAGCGGCGGAATTGCCTCTATCTATACAGCGGAAGCTTAATAGTTGCTGAACTTAGTTTTATGTTTATTGATCTATTTATTGATCGTCGACTCCAAGTCGATAAAACCGGGATTTAAATCCAGTAAGAGAATCCGTAAACATGAACACAGCTGGAGTGCTCTCGCTCATCGTCGTTCCGGCACTTACCTGCCAGACACTCTGATCACGGAGGCGGCT
>JBLHPP010000124.1:0-7512 GCA_047624385.1 Crocinitomicaceae bacterium | reverse complement strand
TCGATGATGTTACCTTTAGCTCCAGGGTTGATTTTACTTCCTAAAATTCCAAGTGCGCGCTGCCACCATGAGTCTAACTCGACTTCTATTTCTTCTTTTACCGTGGCTTCTGCGGTAGTATGGGTGTCGATATCCTCCAATGTCGGAACTGTGCTCACTGCTATCACGTAGTCGACATCGGTGAATTTTTTGAGCGCACCCACTGGGACTGGATCGACCACTCCGCCATCGGTGCAGCGCATACCATCGATTTCTACCGGCACGATGATGCCGGGCATAGCGCAAGAGGCGTGAACGGCATCTAGGATACTGCCTTTACGGAAGACGACACGCTCATAGGTGTCGAGGTTTGTCGCGATCACTAGCAACTGGCGTTCGGATTCTTCAAAGGTGGCTGTGCCGATGGAGCGAGCCAACTGCGCTTTGACCTTATTACCATAAAAGACTCCTCGGATGGGAGGGATCACTGGGTCAGCCAGCTTTCGCATGGTTTTTGGGTTATGCATTTCTGCTGCTAGAGCCAGCATTTGTTCGGCGCTGTGATTGGTTGCCCAGAGTGAGCCAACGTAAGCTCCCATGCTGGAACCTGAAACTGCCTGAATGGGAATGTTGTTTTCCTCAAGGACCTGCATGACTCCCAGATGGGCGAGCGATTTTGCCCCGCCAGAGGATAATGCTAGGCCTATTCTTGGCGGGCGCGTCTTCTGAGGGATTGGGGCGCTCTTCTCGGTAGCGATCCACGGGGTGATTCGCTTTAGAAATGAAACGATGTGCTGCTTAGCACTCGCTGATTCTGTAGGGTCTTGTTGCATGAGAGCGCGTTAAATAAAAATAACTAGTATGTAGTATAAAATGTTATCGACTTATTATCAAGTAGTTTCGTTAGTTTGTCGTGTTAGGGGTGGGGTGCGGACACAAAAAAGCCGCACACCCTGAATGGTGTGCGGCTAGGGAAATGTGAGAGGATATTTGTTGCTAGGTGGTGGATCCACCACGCGCCATGACAATTTTACCTGTGCGGACGGTTTCAATGATCTCGAAGTCTGAAAACATCTTGAGCGCTGAATCGAGCTTTGAGGTGTCGCCTGATATCATCGCGATAATTGACTCAGGAGTAAGATCCACGGTTTTTCCGTTGAAATGGTCAATCACCTGTAGTGCTGCAGTGCGTGACTCGGTGCTGTTGATCAGCATTTTAACAAGCATGAGTTCTCTGACGACTGAGTTATCGGCTTGATGTTGAATACAGTGAATAACATCAATGAGCTTTGATACTTGCTTGATGATTTGTTCGAGACCGTTAGATGAGCCAGTGATGCCGATCGTCATGCGTGAGAATCGGTCGTCACGCCCTTCGGAGACTACGAGGGAATCAATGTTGAATCCACGACGAGCAAACACCTGAGTGATGCGCATAAGCACACCGGGGGTGTTGTTGACAAACACTGAGAGCGTGTGGCTGCTCAAATCTGGCAAAATGTCAGATGGAGTGTCTGTTGTAGTGATTTTTTTGGACATGTTTGAGTGAACGTTAAAGATTATGTGCTGGGGGAATGCTTATGTGGATCCAGTAGGTTTTGCCATCTTATGTTTAGGCGGCTCGATCAGCATCTCTTCGAGAGCTGCTCCCGGAGGGATCATTGGGAAGACGTTGTCAGTCTTGATACACTCAGCATTGATGAGGATCGGACCGTCATTATACTCAAGAGCTTGCTTTACAACGCGTGCTACATCAGCTGGTCTTTTGACGTTGAGAGCTTTGATTCCGTAGGCATTTGCTAGTTTAACAAAATCGGGATTACCGTCTAGATCGACACCAGAGAGGCGACCATCAAAGAAGAGCTCCTGCCACTGTCGCACCATTCCAAGGTAATGATTGTTGAGGACAACGATCTTGATTGGAAGTTTGTGGATCGCCGCAGTTGCGAGTTCGAATAATGTCATTTGGAAGCCGCCGTCGCCACAGAATGCGATGACTTGTCTATCTGGACAAGCGAACGCTGCGCCGATGGCTGCAGGAAAGCCGAAGCCCATAGTACCAGCTCCACCAGAACTGAGCCAAGAGTGAGAATGCGCGTTACGATAAAATTGAGCAGCCCACATTTGATGCTGGCCCACGTCTGTCGTGACAATAGCTTCCCCCTTAGTTTGTTTATCAAATTCTGCGATGACCTGCTGCATGCGGAGGCCACCTTGCTTGCGATAGCTGAGTGGATATTTCTTTTTGTAGCCGTCGAGGTGATCGTTCCATTCTTTGAACTGAGCTGGCTCGACCTCCTTCAATAGAGCGTTGAGGGCAGCTTTCGCGTCGCCAATGATCTCTACATCTGCAGTGATCATTTTCTTCATCTCAGAAGGGTCAATATCGATGTGGATGATTTTCGCATCTGCACAGAACCTGTCAGGGTCGCCGATGATCCGGTCGTCGAAGCGTGATCCTATATTGATGAGTAGGTCGCACTCACACACCGCCTTATTTGCATAGGCAGTGCCGTGCATCCCGATCATTCCGAGGGAACGTGGGTGCATTTCAGAGAGGATTCCTTTGCCGAGTAAGGTGCTAGTGACTGGGCAATCGAGTGTTTCTACTAGCTTGAGTAGTTCATCGTGAGCACGCGCAATCATGCCTCCTTGGCCGGCTAAGATCAACGGGCGCTTGGCCTTCTTGATCAGCTTAACTGCCTCGCTCACGGAAGATGCATCAATATCTAAAGCAACCTCAGGATTGTATCCAGGGAGGTCAAATTCTTCGTTCTTCTTTAGTTTACCAGTGAATGGAGCCGAGCTGATATCTTTCGGGATATCGATGAGAACTGGGCCTGGGCGGCCAGTCGTGGCGATATGGAAGGCTTCACGTGCAATTCTAGGAAGGTCGTTGGTTTTCTTTACCAAGTAGTTGTGCTTCACTACAGGAATAGTGATACCAAAAATATCAGCCTCTTGGAATGCGTCTAGGCCAAGCATCCAAGTCACTTGTTGGCCAGTAATCACAATCATTGGAACAGAATCCATCTGAGCGGTCATGAGGCCCGTGATAGTATTACCGGCTCCTGGACCAGAGGTAACTAAGACTACAGCAGGTTTCCCCGTGGCACGCGCATAGCCGTCTGCCATGTGGCAGGCGCCTTGTTCGTGGCGGGCGAGGATGAATTTGATATTCGATTTTACTGTTTCTAGCGCGTCGAAAATAGGTATCGCTGCGCCGCCTGAGTATCCGAATATATATTCAACTCCAAGATCATCGAGAGTCGTGATCAGAGCCTGTGCTCCGTCTAAATTTTTCTTAGCCATAGTGAAAATTGATGTATTTGACTGAATATGGCTAATTTTCCCGAATAGTAAATCTCAAAATCATGTAAAAATGTAAATGCATGACAGATGGGAGGAGTTCATCCTTTGGAATATTGTCATTTTTGGTGAAAGTTTGACATTTCTTAGATGAAGTCGACGGGGAAGTTCGATATTTTAGTGCGTGTGGATGAGGGGGATGTCAAATATGATATAATCAGGAAAGAGCCGATCATTATCATGACGACCGGCGCGTTTGCTGCGTAGATGATGCGTCTTAGGTGTTCAGTTTTCAGAACTTAGGTCGATAAAACTGAGTTTGGTGACGATGGGCTGGATTATTCGTTGGTGCCAATCTGGGGCCAGGCTCTCGTCGAGCTACGAGCTCTTGGCGAGTGGCTGGGCTAGTACGAAGGGGGTGCAGACTACTGCTGTGAAGCGGGTTTTGTCGTACTCCCACCAATCGGCGTGCTGTGGGCCAGGTTTTACTAAATCGGCTTTCTTCATCCACGCTCCGACCTTTTCTTTATCGTCTTCAGTGAATGCTTTGGCTACTTCAGCGAGCTCGAGGCTCGGATCGACGTATACCATGGCGCCGGTTTTGAAGTGTGGCTTGAGATATTCCCAGTCGACGTCGCCGGTGTACTTGGCGACTTTGTCGTCTTGGGACATGGCGTCGTCACCGAGTACTCCGTATTCCATTTGCTTTCCCTTTTCTTCGCTCATGTTGATTGGGTTAAATGGTCATTGGGAATTAGTCAATGGCCGTTGGAGAGAGTCAGGGGCGCTACACTAGGGATTTTTTATACAGAATTAAAAAAATTGGGCAGAATTCTACAGAATTTCTCAAAAAGTTAAACTGAGAAGCAGACCAAAACCCTGAACTTTCTCTGAAATATCCCAAGCGTTGTTTCTTTCATCGGTTAATTCTGTCAATTCTGTACAGCGCTGCAGGCCTAACCTCCCTTGTGCAGGTGCCCTCGGGGGGGGGGGAGCTTGACTGCACTCTATTGGTGAAGGTTGCCGAGCTGGGGCTCGGCGTTCCCAGGTTTATTCAGTTTCCCGGGAGAGGCTCGGAAGGCCACGGGCGAGGAGACTCTGGTCTTCAGTGTCGGAGGAGCTGGCGTCGAGATGGATTGTGTCTGGTTGGCCATCGATCTTGAGCGTGTGGATGCCATTCTCAGGGACGTTTTTGAAGGCAGCGATAAGGGCTGGGAGATCTCCGATTTTCTGGCCGTTGACCTGCTCGACGATGACGCTGTTGAGCGATTCGTAGCCAAGGGTAGCTGGGGTAGGGATGACGGCGCTGATGAATACCAGACGCTTGCGCCCTTCTTGGTAGTCCTCTGGGTGGTTGATGGCATCTAGGAGGTTGAGTGGTGCGCGTGAGACCCAGTCTTCGCCGAAGGCTCTGAGATAGGACTTTGTGAGTTCCTGAAAGACGATGCCGCCTTTGACGAGAAAGCGCGGAGCTCTGTCATAGGTGTGGGATGGGATGATGCCTTCTGGGGCGCGTTTGAGTATGGCTGAGATTTCGAGTGGCTTACCATCGCGAAGTAAGCCGAGCTTGATGCTGCTACCTATTGGTTGTGATCCACGGATGAGGTGGCTCCAGAAGAGTTGGCCGTAGCCGTTCGCTTGGTAGTAGCCGCGGCGGTCGAGTGGTTTGTCGTTGATAGCAGTGAGGACGTCACCTTTTTTGATGCCGGCGAGTGCTGCTGCTGAGTTTGGCAGAACACGGGTGACATACAGCCCGCCTTCGTCGCTAGAGAGCTTGAGCCAATCGCGGAAGTGAGTGTCGGTGGTGCGGGTGGTGCCGATACCTAGACTTGGGAATCCTTGGTACTTGCCATCTTCAGCATCTTTAAGAAAGGCAGCGATGATTTCTGGCGAGATGATGTCGACGATTTGATCCTTGGAGGAATAGCTAGTGAGTAGCCCGAGGAGCTTGTCATCTTTGAGAACAGGTACTGTGAAGCTGTTTGCAGCACTCTGCATGGAGGCTTTGACTTCGTAGTTGAGGAAGAAGTGACCGGGGACGAAACTAGCGATCACATCGGCACTCTGGATACGGCCTTCGGTGATCAAGGTCATGCCGTTGTCTTCGATCTGAACGATATTGACCTCATCTCCGAGGTGGGCTGAGGGAGCGATCTCTAGTCCGTTGAACTGCTCCAGGGTCTTTATTCCTTTTTCTGAGCTAGGGCTGAGGAGGGCGAGGTTAGCTTCGTAATCGACTGCGACCACTTTCGCTGGGAACTGGTGCTCGCCATTGGCCGATTCTAGCTGGATGAAATTGGCGTTAGTGACCATTTCAGCGGTGGTGAGCACTTGGCTATTTGGCAATACTGCGGCGAGGGCTCGTCTTTTACGTGGCGAGGTCTTTTCCCACGGTTGTGATGGGTTGTAGCTTTGTAGAGTGGAGGCTACGCGGATGACTGAGTCGGATACGTCTTTAGCGATGGCTCCGAATGAGCTGGCGAGGACGATGCTAAGAGTGAAAAATGATTTCATGATTAGAAAGGTGGAAAGGTTTAGTTAGAAAGGTTGTTAGCCTGTTTTACGCCGTAGTTCTCGCTGATGCGTTTGTTCGCTTCGCCGAGCCCTTCGCTGGGCAAAATGAGCGGGCGGTCGAGGCCGTCGAGCATGATTTTAAAGAACTCAGGAGGAGTGGCTGGGTTGAGTAGTTTCTGAGCCTGTTTGATGTCGGTGATATCGACTCCATTGATGGATTTGACAGCGTTGCCGATGTACCCTGAGAGGGCTGAGTTGATAGGATCGTCAAGCACGCGTGTCAGGATGAGGATATCCGGACGTTCCTTGTAAATACCCTCTTTTACATACTCGCTGAAGAGGCGGCGGACACGTGGGTTTTTCAGTTTGTGCGCAGCATAGAGGTTGCGGTTGAGTGGCTGGAGTACGAGTCCACCCTGGATGACATAACGAGGCTTTTTTCCGTATTGGGCGGAGTACATGCTAGCTGGAGGAAATGCTTTGAGAGAAATTTCTTTGCTTAGCTGCTTGTCGTCGCGGGTGAAGTCGAGCTGGATTTTGTCACCAGCGAACTTGCGTTCGATGATTTCGTTCATGTTGACGCGCTCTCCGGCGATAGTGATGTTACCTGAGGAATCGACGGAGTAGCCGTCGATGGCTGTGAGGATGTCGCCTTCTTTAAGGGTGCCACTAGAGGAACCTCCAGAGATGACACTGGAGATGAGAACCCCAGGGTCGTTGGGCTGTAGGTTGTAGACTTTACGCATTGCGGGGTTAAACAGAGCAAAGTCATAGGCTCCTAGATCGGCGTAGGAATCATAGCTTCCATCTTCGATGTCCTTGAGGAAACGTCTGATGACGGGGGTTGGGATCATGTAGCCGGTGTTATCAGCCTTAGTGATTCCTTGAAAAGCCACACCAGCTACCTTGCCGTCTTGAAGGACTGGACCGCCAGAGTTGCCCGGGTTTATCGCGGCATCGATCTGGACGATGAGGTGAGAATCGGCGCGTGAGTGTGCATAGGCACGGAAGTCGATGCGGGAAACCACTCCGCGAGTCACTGAAATGCGCTCGCCACCCATCGGGTAACCAATCACGCGAACCTCGGATTCGAGCTTTGGAATCGTGCCGATTTCTAGATGGGTGAGGTCGGCAAAGGGGCTGAAGTCGACTAGCTCAAGCAGTGCCAGATCGCAATCGTGAGCGACATGGACGACACGGGCTTGGTGCTTGCGCGATGATCCGTGCATGGTGATGAGGATGCGGCGGGCGTTGGAGACCACGTGGGCATTGGTGAGAAATTTGTTTTTTCCAATAAGAAATCCAGTGCCAGTACCACCTGAAAAACGACCGGCATTCCACGGGGTCTTGTAGTCGGGTACTTGTGAGGCAACTTCGATTCGGACAATGGACTTATAGATAGCCGCTTTGTCTGCGCTATCAATCGTTTTGTGATGATCCTTAGTGGGGGTCGCTGTGACGTCTTCTTGAGCATACAGAGATCCCACTAGGGCGGTGGCGCAGGTGAATAGGATTTTCATTTGTAAAAATAAACTAGATTGGATTTCGATTTTGAAAAGAGAGATTTGAATTTTCCTTTAAGTGTGGCAAAGGCAGTGCATGGAATTACGCGATTTCGCTGAGCAGGTACTCTTTGGGAAGTCCTTGGAGGAGAAGCTCTTGATCAACCCCAAGCTGGTGACTGATGAGGCGCCAGCTCAGGCATTTATT
>JBLHPP010000123.1:0-7554 GCA_047624385.1 Crocinitomicaceae bacterium | reverse complement strand
CCGTTCATGCGTCCTATGTGACGAGCGGTGAGAAAATAACCATCACTATCAAGGGGGTTCCAGTGAGTGAACAACAGTCGATCAATGGTGAATACGTCGTCGATGGTTCTGGGAAGTTGTACCTTCCAATGCTTAAAGGCGGAATCAAGGCGTCAGGCAGCACTAGCTCATCTGTGGCTCGCAGGATTGAGGCCGCCTACAGCGATGCTAAAATATACACAAATCCTCGAATCACTATTCTGACTGTAAAGGACGATATCGTAGGTGAGGATATAGCAAAGCGTAATAATCAGTTCGTGACCGTGTCTGGCGAGGTGAAGCGGGATGGCCCAGTGCAATACCGTAATGATATGACCATCTATGAATCGATAGCTACTGCTGGAGGTGTTGATACATTTGGAGCGATGAATCGTGTGACTCTTGAACGCGACGGTAAAGAGACTATATTGGATTTGAAAAAATCAGCCAGCCGAACATTTAGGGTGCGAGTGGGGGATGTGATCACAGTTCCTCAGAAGAATGCGTTCGGCAGATAAAGTATAAGAGTGTGATTTTTTGATAGCTGATTCTCTTTGAGAATTGGCTATTTTATTTATTGAGAATCCGCTATATCGGTTATAGTGTGCAGACATGAATTCGAGTTCTTTAGCCATCCTTACTTCGTTTGTATTGAGTTCAGCACTCGTTGCTGAGCCTGCCGCGGAACTCTTTAAGAAGCTGAATGCCGATAACTATGTGGAAAGACATAAAGCTCAGCTTGAGCTTGCTGCGTGGTCTGTAGCGAACACCGATGAGGCGATTGAGCTATTCTTTAAAGAATATAAAGCTGCTGCTACGCCTGAAGTGAAGGTGCGAGTCGGCCAGTTACTTCGAGAGCGCGTGGTATTTGAAAAATACGGAAGGGCCACAGGGTTTGTGGGGATCCGAATGGATAATGGTGCTGAGAAAGTTGGTGGCGAATTACGTAGCGTAGTGTTAGTAACTAATGTTGTCGGAGGCTCACCAGCTGACATATTTGGACTGAAGCAAGGGGATGCTATATGGAGAATAGACCAGCAAGTATTCCACCGCAATGGATTCGCGTCACTTCAATTTATTGATATTGTTATCTCTAAAAGGGAAGGGGACGCAGTCGTGATTGATCTCGTGCGTAATGGCAAGCCAATCGTAGTGAAGCTTGTCCTAGGCGCGATGCCTGCAGAACTCGAACGAATGAATAACCTGCGCGCTAATAAAGACCCTGAATTAGACAAAGAAAACTATTTCAATAATTGGTTACAAAATAAGTTGAGAGCCGAGAAGCCTAAGTCAGAAGCGGCCGTTGAATGAGAGTCCGACGATATTGGCGTTGCCGCTTGAGGAGCCATTGAAAGACCCTGCATTTGTTGACTCAGCTAGGTCAATATTTTTTGCAAAAATATGGGTGTACCCGAAGTCCACACTATATCGATCATTGATCTTATAGGTGGTGCCCGCACTGAGCCAGATTCTATCTGAATCTGGAATACGTAAGGTTCTAAATTCAGCAATCCTTACAGGACTTTCATCAAATGCTATACCTGCACGGAATACCCACTTGTCATCGTGCTTGTAGGTGATACCTGCAGCAATACGGTAAACATCTTTCCAGTTCTCAGGAGTGGCAGGCAAGTTGCCATTTGCAGTGTTGATGAGAAGTTCGTCAAAGGTGCTCCAATCAGTCCATGTAGCGCTTGCGTGAAGGCTCCATTGCTCGTTGATCTCATGGTAGCCACTGAGTTCTATTGACTGTGGGAGTGTGGAGGCTGCTGAAGCCGATGTAGTACTGTTTGATGGTAATAGACCTGAAAATCCTGTGTCTGTTTTCACCTGCCCCTTCAGGTTGAAATCCACCTTTGAATAGTAGGCTAGGCCGAAGCGAGTTTTCTCATTGAGCTGAAATAGTGTGCCGAGGTTGAAGCCATAGGCCCAATCACTTCCCTCGACATCTAAGATGGTGGCTCCACCTACTCCCGGTGGGCCACTTGATAAGGAGTTTGTGAGATTACTCACCACATACACGGCATCAAACCCCACACCGATGCCCCAGGATTCATTGATCCGATACGCCACCTTCGGGCTTAAGTAGTAGGTGGTGATTTCACTTTTATTGGCGAGAATCGTTGCCGAGAAACTGTCAGAATAATCAGTGCTGAGTCCGAAACGTGAATGTAGAGCGAAACCAACCGCTATGTCTTGGTTGATACGGTGACTTAAATAAGAATAAGGAATAAGTGCCGACTGTGCTGGTCCTGCATCCTTAGCTGGTGATCCGTTGAATGTCCCAGTCACTTCTATATCGGGTGCTATATAGGAAAATCCTGTAGAAAATTGTGTGCCGTCGAGAAGTAACATACTTGCGGCATTCGTTGCAATCGCCGAGGCATTCTCAGCCATTGCTGCCTCACCTGCAAATGCCCTACCTAATCCACTAGTCGACCGTTCTTGTAGCTGATAACCAGCTCCGAGACATAAGCTTGAGTTAGCCACTAGGTGAATAAAAATAGCTATGGGTACTTTAGTTAGGGATGACATTTTTTGTACTTAAATCACTTTATCTGAACAAGTGTTTGTTAGTCAACCTTCTTCGAGTTGTTATCGCGATGACTCTCGTGTGTTGACAGCTAGACTCGGGTAGGAATACTCAGACCCGATGGACCAGGATTCAGTAACAGAGAGTGTGCCGCTCAAACGAAAGGTGCGGACAATTATTTTCGAAGCAGAAACGCCTGCAGGTAAAGCGTTCGACGTAGTATTATTGTGGTGTATACTCTTGAGCGTTCTGGTTGTGATGCTTGAGACGGTTGACTCGGTTGTTACGAAATACTCAGCTTGGCTCTTGTTTTTTGAATGGTTTTTCACAGGGGTATTCACTATAGAATATACTTTAAGGCTTTGGTGCAGTAAACGGCCATCAAAGTACGCCATGAGTTTCTTTGGAATAGTAGATTTCCTCTGCTGTCTACCCGCCTATATTGTTCTCTTTTTTGAAGCTTCTTCGGGATTTGGTATAGTGAGGTCCTTACGCTTATTGAGAATGTTTAGGGTATTAAAAATGGTGAATCATGTCCACGGTGCCGACGTTATTCTCCACGGGCTAGCTCGCTCAAGAGCCAAAATTACAGTCTTCTTTTTTGCTGTCGTCCTATTTTCTACCATCGCAGGTACGCTGATGTATTTTATTGAGGGCGGCCAACCCAACACAGACTTTACTAGTATTCCAAAGAGTATCTACTACGCCATCGTATCGATAAGCACTGTAGGCTATGGCGACGTTGTCGCTCAGACGGAATTAGGACAATTTATTACTACCATCATGATATTAGGCGGTTACGCCGTGATAGCAGTTCCAACAGGCATTGTGACGAGTGAGATGATGAAAGATCAGAGCTCTCACATGCCAGATCGGTCGACTGATGCTTGTCCTAGCTGCGGTGTTCACGGCCATCTTCCCGATGCTACATACTGCCGTCGTTGTGGCAGCGGCATGGATGAAGATGAATAAGCGGGTTTCCAGCTACCTCGGAATAATAAGCTTTTTCCCCAGGCCTATGTTTGTGCCTTTAAGGCGGTTTGCCCTTTGGATAGAGCTCACAGATGTACCGTATTTCCTGGAAAGTCCATAGAGAGTGTCTCCCTTTTTCACGGTATGTGTGATAGGTGACTTTTTCTTTGGTTTGACAGACACCGCGGTGCTCTTACGCGGCGGAGGTGTGCTAGATCGAACTGGTGTGGTAAAAATCGCAGATTTTGGAGTAGCCACATACTTGGAAGGCTGAACTGCTGGGTATCGCGTGGGTTTCTTCTTTTTATCACGAGAAATATATTTACGCTTGGGTGGGCTATCGGCCCATTTTTCAACATAGTTACCATTACTATCGAAGGGCCCATGGTTCTGTTGGTAGCCAACCGTTTCGTAGACCTCAATAGTGCCGCCCGCTTGATGTCCACAACTACTAAGCAGCAGAATGAAGCTCCCAATCGCAGCAGCTGCCGCGAAAGACTTTAAGAGGGTGAGAGAAATCAATGGGCGAGTCATGAAGAAGATAAGTTCGGTACGAAGTTCAGGGCTGAGAACTTACACCGGGAGGAGATTAGGATAAATACTGATTATTGCTTAGTGAGACCATCTTTTCGTGCCTGCTTCCAGTAGGCATATTCCGATCGGTTAAAATCAATATATTCCGGTGACATATCGCTGGTATAAACTGTGTATTCAGCATCCCCAAGATGGAGGTCTATCGTGATCTCAAATTTATCTTTCGCTACGATTTTGCGCAGTTCATTCATGGGAGTATTTGCTTCTATTCCTCCAAGACAGGCAGGCTTTGAGCCGATATGAATATCGATCATTTCTTCTCTGATCATTGCTCTCGAATAACCGACAGCATGGATGATGCGGCCCCAGTTAGGGTCGTTGCCATTCCAAGAGGCTTTGACCAGTGCTGAGTTTGCTACAGCTTCCGCTACTTTCTTAGCATCACTATAAGTCCTAGCACCATTGACTTTGACTGTGACAAACTTAGTGACGCGTTCGCCGTCTCTGACTAAGGATTTTGCCATTTCTAACATAACAAATTCGAGAGACTCACGGAAGATCCGGTAGTTCTTAGATTTTGGCTTGATACGTGGCATACCGCTTTCAGCGTTGGCTAGAACTACAACCGAATCGTTGGTGCTCATGTCACCGTCGATAGTGATACGATTGAAAGAATTTTCTACAGCCTCGTGCACAGCCTTGTCGAGACAGGTTTTACCAATATTTACATCCGTAGTGATGAAGCAGAGCATGGTGGCCATACTCGGGCAGATCATTCCAGCTCCTTTAGCGCAGGCTCCAATTTTCACTTTGTGCCCATCAAGATCCATTGAGATTGCTATCTCTTTGTGCTGGGTGTCGCTCGTCATGATGGCATGGGCCACATCGATTCCTTTTTTTGAATTTAAACCTGCGACTAGTTCGGGGAACTTTGGAGTGATACGCACCATTGGCATCGGCAAACCAATGACACCAGTCGAACATACCGCGACTTGTGCTTGGCGTAGACCTAGTAATTTGGCGATTGCTTTGGCTGTATTTCTAGCATCCTGAATTCCATTTACTCCAGTACATGCGTTAGCGTTGCCACTGTTGACTACAACGGCTTGGATGTCGCGGTCTCGGAGGTGTGCTTGAGAGACTCGGACAGGCGCAGCTTTGACTCGATTCGTCGTGAAAGTCCCAGCCGCAAAACAAGGGCTAGTACTGTAAATGAGAGCTAGGTCTAGGCGTTCAGCGTCTGGGTTCTTAATGCCAGCTGAGACAGCATTGGCTACGAAACCATTTGGAGCACATACGCCACCTGATATTTTGCGGAACGGAGTTGGCATCTTGTAAATAAAGTTCAGTTAGTTGAGGGCGCTAGATATTTTGGAGGCCAACTTGGGTTGGAAGTCCGGCCATCAGGTTGAAACTCTGTACCGCTTGGCCAGCTGCTCCTTTACCTAGATTATCCTCGGCGCTAAAGAGTAAGACCCTTCCCGTGCGCTCGTCAACAGTCCAACCAATATCTATGAAGTTTGTTCTGGTGACATTCTTGGTGTCCGCTGTAGAGCCGTCACCTAAGAGCCTTACAAATTCCTTATCAGCATAGGCTGCTTCTAATTCTTCAGCTATGCTCTGAGGTGTGCCTATGAGCTTCGCGCTCGTAGTGGTGCAAATTCCGTTGTGAGTGGGCACCAAGTGAGGAGTGAACGACATAAGAACTGTCTCGTTTGCCGCAATGCTGAGCTCCTGTTCAATCTCAGAAAGGTGCCTATGCTTTGGAGCGCTGTATGCTCTGACGCTCTCGTTTGCTTCACAGAATGAGAACAGGACGTTACTGCTTTTACCAGCCCCGCTGACCCCACTCATCGAGCAGGTGACAATGGACTGCGGATCGATTAGCCCACTCTGAAGAAGTGGCACGAGTGGAAGAATGATACTCGTAGGGTAGCAGCCGGGGGCCGCCACTAAACGCGCGCTGGCAATTGCTTCACTGCGTTGAGGTAGCTCGGGCATGCCATATACAGCCTCTTTTAAAAGCTCTTGGGCAGGATGCTCTGTACCATAAAATTCCTTATACACCTCTGGGTCATTGAGTCGAAAGTCCGCAGATAGGTCGATGACTTTGATTCCAAGCTCTAATAAAGCGGTTGCGTATGCGGCCGCTACACCGTGGGGAAGCGCTAGAAAGGCAATCTCGGCTCCGCTGGCTTTGATCGTTGCCGCATCGGGCTCAGAAAACGTGAGAGCGCTGCCATGCATCTGTGAAAACCTAGGGAAAACCGAACTCAGTGCCTGGCCCGCGAACTGCCGAGACGTCACACATGTGAGTTCAGCATTCGGATGCATCAACAAGAGCCGTAATAACTCCATGCCCGTGTAGCCACTTGCGCCTACCACTGCCGTCTTGATCTTTTGCATGCTCTGAAAATGCAGCAAATTTCTGGCTTGCCAACCCCCAATTGCTACTTATGTTCTCCTTTGTGTCCGGGACTTGGCGCAGTTTGGTAGCGCGCTTCGCTGGGGGTGAAGAGGTCGCAGGTTCGAATCCTGTAGTCCCGACCATTTTTACTCACATTTTTTTAGGTGTTAACGAATTATATTTAAAGGGGTTGTGTTGAGTTACTAGGGTTAAATTTAAATCTCTATATAGCGCTAGAATGTGACCCCATACGCCCCAATACGCTATTTTTGGCACTAAAGTGGCAGTAAGATTTGAGAGTGTTTAGTGAAATAAATACTGCCACCTCTTAATCGACCTATTTTGACCTCATGAGTTTATTAACCTACTGACATGAGTATAACGCTATACTAGATTTTTAGGCTATGGATACTCCCTCAAATAGACGCTCAAGTTTCTCAACTTCTTCAAGACACAATACCTGCCTAATTTAAGCCCAGCTATGGCCGGCATGATGATAGGGCAAATTAGATCGACCGCAGCATATTTGGAGCGCTGGGAAAAGTACGTTTATTTGACTGAGGACTATGGATAGGATCTAGAATTGAAGCCCTTCGACTCAAGGGAGTTGGACACTTTAGTACTTCCTTCTGAATGGAATGAGCGTGATGAAATCCAGAATTGGAAGGATCAGCAGGTACAAAATGAAATGGGTGAAGACGAAAGCCCATTTGATAAACCACAACCAGCCATCGAATTTGTGGGTAAAACCTTCATGTTCACGGGTAAATTCTCTTTTGGTAAACGTGCTGATTGTGGAGCAGCAGTAGAATCCAAAGGTGGGATTGCCTCAAAATCTAAGTCAGCTTCGACTACAGACTATTTAGTGATCGACGAGAATGGGAGCTCCGTTTGGAAAAAGGGTAGCTACGACGCTAAAATTGAGGAAGCCATTTTGACCAGAGCCAAGCATGGGTATCCCGTTATCGTTGGCGAAGATTATTGGTTTAAATCACTCTAGGGCTTGCCTAGCTAATTCCAAATCATGAGGCACTTGAGAAGCTGGCGAGTGTCTGGAGCTCTCAGAATTACCTCGAAGCCTACGCTCTTA
>JBLHPP010000122.1:0-7564 GCA_047624385.1 Crocinitomicaceae bacterium | reverse complement strand
GGGGGCGCTGGGGCTGCCAAGCATACAACACCGGGAACCCAAGCAGCCAGAAGGGCGGGAAGAAAGATAGAGCGCTTCCTAGTAATTTGCTTTTTGAGTGGAGTATTGGCTAACACAGTCATAATCGGATGTCAGAATCGGGGGGATATTGGTATAGTCTGGCTTCTTTGTACAATTTAATAATCGTTTCAAAATCCGTATAGATCTGAGCTCGGACATTGCGCGCCATCACGACGGCAAGCAGACTGAAAGAAAAGAGAAAGATTTTCATAAGGGCACCTCCGGCAACTAGCGTTGGTGGTGCTGGAAAGAATTTCAAGCGAGGCTAGGCGTGATGAGTGAGCGGATTTTTATCCGTGAACGAAGAATAACGCAGCCTTGCGCAGAAAGGCTTTCCGGCCCGAAGGGTGCCTATCTTCAAAAACGAGCTACGCTCGCAAATTTAAAGAATTAATAACTCACACACCGACAGCGGGAGTTGCCGGAGGTGCCCCTTAGTTATTAAATTCAATGTATGAGATGGATGGGTGTGATACATAAACAGTGGAAATCGATAGAAACCGACCTCAGTCATTGTGTCTTTTCCTATTTGGTGTTTCACTTTCAATGGCTGTATATACCACTGAATCGAAGATTCATTAGCGAATAAAAATGGTGATGCTAACAACAGGAGATAGAAAATGAGAGATTTCATAGTGATTACTAAGTTGTTGCATACAAGCCAGATTCCACATACTTCTCCCCTGCTCCCACAAAAAAACACCCCATATCTAACGAAAGATATGGGGTGTTGGAAAATTATAAGGCGACTACCGTATGGCAATCTAGAACTCCTATCGCTCGCTGATTGGCGTCACTGGGGAAAGTGTCTCAGGTCCGACGTATTTGGTGAGTGGACGATAGAGGCGGCTGTCTTGTAGCTGCTCGAGAACCTGCGCAGTCCATCCGGACATACGTGCGATAGCGAAGATAGGCGTGAACAGGTCAGTCGGGATACCTAGTGAATAATACACTGTAGCTGAGTAGAAATCGACGTTGGCGTTAAGGCCCTTGCGCTCGCGCATGATGGTAGCGATACGCTCAGACATGTTGATCCATTTTGACTCACCCAGCTCATCAGTGAGCTTGATTGCCATCTTCTGAAGGTGTGGAGCGCGCGGGTCGAGCACCTTGTAGACTCGGTGGCCAATACCCATGATCTTCTTCTTATTGACCAAGCAATCTTCAACAAATGCATCCACAGCATCTTCGCTGCCGATTTCCTTAAGCATCTTGATCACCCCTTCGTTAGCTCCACCGTGAAGTGGACCCTTGAGAGTACCAATCGCAGAAGTCATTGCTGAGTAGATGTCAGAGAGTGTGGCGATAGTCACACGGGCCGAGAAGGTGGAGGCATTCATGCCGTGGTCAGCGTGAATGATGTACGCCACATCGAGCGTGCGTGCTTCTGCTTCTGATGGGACTTCACCATTGATGAGGTAAAGGAAATGTGCTGCCTCCGAGAGATCTGTGCGTACTGCTGGAAGCTCCTTGCCCTGACGAGCGAGGTGGTAGTATGCCACGATAACTGGAGTCTTCGCTACTAGTGACAGCGCAACTTCGCGGTTGAGCACATGATCTGGCTCACCAATCTTAGCGCGGCCATCAAAGATACCGAGCATAGACACTGCGGTACGTAGCACGTCCATTGGTGTGGCGTCAGCTGGGAGCGACTTGAGAAATGTGATCACCTGCTCAGGCAATTCACGGTCATGCCGCAACTTCGCTTCAAAAGCGGATAGCTCTTCCACATTTGGAAGACGATTATTGTGCAGAAGAAAGGTAACTTCTTCAAAACTGCAGTTCTCTACGAGATCATCGATGCTGTATCCTAGGTAGGACAACTTCCCTGCGAGGCCTTCAACCTTTGACAAGGCGGATTCATTCGCTACTACTCCTTCTAAACCTTTTGCGTAATCGCTCATAACTATTCTAGTGAAAATTATTCATCACGACTACAGATTAGCCGAGTGATGCGACAGAGAAACATGGACTCGCTCATTTTTTCAAGAGCGAATCCACAAGAATCTGAAAGATTTTACATATCCTCCATGAATTTCATTCAAATAACTGTCTAACGTGCCTAATATCCTCGCAATCGAAACCAGCTATCCAGCTGCCAGCATCTCACTCAAGTTAGGGGAACATCCTACCCATTCTGAGTGTTTTGAAAGCCATCGCCAACAAAATCAGCTACTCTTCCCACCTCTAAAAAAGCTGCTAGGGCTGATCCCAGAGGGAGAAAAGCTCGACCTCATTCTCATCGGCACAGGCCCCGGGTCCTATGCGGGCTCACGTATCTCTATTGCCGCAGCCCAGGGTATCGCTGTCGCTCACGGCTGCCCAGTCGTTGGCCAATCGTCATTTTTAGCCACTACCACCTGGCGCGCTGGTAATGCGAGTATCGCTGTAGGGGACGCGCGCAGAGGTTCTTATTTCATCGCTGAGATTGCACCTCACGCCTTACCCAAGGAACCAAAATTGCTAGAGCGTGAAGCCTTCGATCTTAAAATAAGCCAGAACACAGCAGCCCTCTTCTCGCTAGACTCAACCATGCTGCTCACTGGCGACCAGCCACTCCTCCAAGAACAAGCAAGCGCCGACCAACACATAGAAGCCTGGCTCACTCTTTCAGAAGTGGATAGGCAGACTCAGCTCAACACTCAACCTTCTCCCATTTATCTACGTGGCCCATTCATCACCAAAGCTAAACCCGGCCACCCACTCCTAAGAGGTAAAGTTAAACAGTAGTAGCGAGTGGCTAGTGGCATGTAGCCGCTGCCGGTAACTACCCCACAAACCCCGCATCCTCTGGAAGATTCACCCCCTCAGTCGATCCATAAGCGAGTGCATCGCAACGTTCATTCAGTGGGTGCCCAGAATGGCCCTTGACCCAACTCCAAGTCATTTTATGCCCAGCTTGAGCCAGTTCTAGCCTCTGCCATAGTTCAGCATTCTTAAGTGGTTTGTTTGGCCCCCTGCTCCATCCCTTCTTTTTCCACCCATGAATCCAGCCTTTTGCCATAGCATCGATCACATATTTCGAGTCAGAAATCAGCTCGACCTGACATGCTTGCTTAAGCGACTCAAGAGCCACAATTGCCCCCATTAACTCCATCCTATTATTCGTCGTCTTCGCGAAACCACCACAAATTTCCTTCTTCCGATCACCTGAAATCAAGATCGCTCCGTAGCCACCTGGCCCAGGATTCCCCCTTGATGATCCGTCGGTATAGATAGTCACATTGTGTTTCATACCAATCCAGTAGCCTCAACGCTTGAAACTTCCAACTTGAAACTTCATTCTCTCACCATGCGCATCGATATTCTCACACTTTTCCCAGAAATAGCCCTCGCCCCACTGAGCGAGAGCATCATCAAACGCGCTAGAGAAAAGGATCTCGTAGAGGTTCACGCACACAACCTGCGCGACTGGACCACTGACAAGCACCACAAAACCGACGACTACCTCTGCGGTGGTGGCCAAGGGATGCTGCTCAAGCCTGATCCTATCTTCGCTGCCATCGAAGAACTACAAACCCCTTCGTCTAAGGTCATCCTCATGACCCCTCAGGGAAAGCCATTCAAACAAGCCATCGCGCAACAACTCTCGACCGCTGAGCACCTCATCATCCTCTGCGGCCATTACGAAGGAGTCGACCACCGCGTCATCGATACCCTAGTCGATGAAGAAATCTCCATCGGCGACTACGTACTCACCAATGGAGCCATCGCTGCCGCAGTCGTGACCGATGCCATCGTCCGTCTAATCCCGGGTGCTCTAGGCGATGAACGATCACATCAAGAAGAATCCTTCACAGATCCAGACATGCTGGAAGCTCCAGCCTACACCAAACCTAACACCTTCCGCGACATGAAGGTCCCTGAAATACTCCTCTCAGGAAACCACAAAAAAATCGACCAGTGGAAGAAAGAACAAGCCCTAGAACGCACCCGCCAGAATCGTCCAGACCTACTCGAATAGAGCCAGAATCGCCCTTGGGAGTGTAGCGTGAACCTAGATAGCCTCCCTCGTCCAGGAACCCTATAATAGAGCCTGAATGATTAAGTTCGCCGCATACAGTAGCAGCAGAATAATGAACAGCGTCCCGAACCAAAGTACAAGTTGCACCCCCGGTGAACGCTGGTAACTGATGGGCCGCTTCACCTCCTGTTCGTGTTCCTGTTGTTGTTCCCCCTGTTCCTCCACAACCGGGCTATCTCTTAGGCTTTGGATCAACTCAACCGAACTTTCATAGTCCGCGTCATCGCTCACCCACAACTCGGGATACACCTGGGTGAAAGGAATCTCGCCAGTGGCTAGAGATGCATATTCATTCTTCACCATGGTCTTGATGCCCTCCCCCTCTAACAATGACTGGTAGTACCCTACCATTGTCATATCTTGGTCTTCGTAAACTTTACGCATCACTTAAAATCCAAAAACGATTGGTGGCACTATGATCCGGATATTGCCGATACTATTATTTTCAAGGCTAGAAATTGCGATGACCACATCATTCTCGAACTCCACAGTGAGCTTCTCCTGCTCTTCAATAGTCACATGTGAGAAACGACGGAACACCTGGCCAGTGCGAGGGTCTACCGTGTTTGTGTAGTGCTTCTGTTCCTTGCCCTTTATAAATTCCCACTTTCCAGTTCTCCCGTCCTTAGTGATGCGGCTTTCCTTTTTAGTCGGCTCACCGACAGACTCCCCAACTTCGTCGATGGTCATCCCTATCGCTACTTCTTTATTGGCAATCAACTCGCGAATTTCTAATTCGCGCTTATAATGTTGCTTCAATTCCTCTACAAATTTTGGCTGCTTCGATGCTAGGTTTTTAGGTGAAACCCAACCAGTCACTAGGCTGTGCTTGGCCTTCCCTTTCACTTTATATCCCTTATCAGTCATACCTAGAAGCCTTAGCTTGGTGTCCACTGGGTAGCTCCCAAGCTTGCGGCCTCCATTCTTCGTAGCAAACACCGTAGCCTCCTTTACCACTAACAAAACCATCTCATCATTGGGTTCAAAAAAAACCACGTCAGGGTCATTATTTAGAAAAGAACCAGCAAAACTAAGTGAGCTACCTGCCAGGCTGAGCAACACTAATAAAAAGGCAAAAACGAACTTCATGTGCCAACTATGCCTTAATTCTCGCCATCCAGCAAACTCGTTCTTTACCAATGTGTTATTTAGGAGGCTTCCAGCAATCCGCGCTGCTGACGCGGGAAAGGATCTAAAACCATACTTGACGCTACGGTAGAGTCGATACATCCCCGTAATTGAGGAGCAAAGAGACCTTGCATAAAGACCATTCCAGCACGATAGCTGACTGCTCCCGCGGCCAAATTCTACTCATAAACTACAAAATTAGAGACCAGAACGTTACCTGAAGTAGTCGCCAGAGTTTTCCTTAAGCATGAGATAATCAAAAAAAAGCATCGCTCGTGACTCTAAATTTTGACAAACCCACTGCAGACTATTTTCTAAACATTTAACAAATCAATCACCATGGTAGGCCCACTTTCTAAGAAACTTTTCGAAAAAGCTAAGACACTCATCCCCGGTGGTGTGAACTCACCCGTTCGCGCCTTCAAAAATGTCGACGGCGATCCCTTTTTTGTCCGCAGAGCCCAAGGCTCCCGCATCACTGACGTCGACAACAAAACCTATATCGACTACATCGGCACATGGGGCCCAGCCATCCTCGGCCACGCGCCTATCCTGATCACCCAGACCATCCACGAAGTCGCTAAAGATGGCGTCTCATTCGGCGCTCCATGCCCGTGGGAAATCGAGATGGCCCAGACCATCGTCGACTGGGTACCCTCAGTCGAGAAAGTGCGCATGACCAACTCTGGCACCGAAGCCACCATGTCTGCCATCCGTCTCGCCCGTGGATTCACCGGCCGCGACAAAGTCATCAAGTTTGATGGGTGCTACCACGGCCACGTCGACCACCTGCTCGTAGCTGCTGGCTCTGGTGCCCTCACCCACGGTGAGCCCGACTCAGCCGGTGTGCCAAAAGCATTCTCAGACCACACCATCGTCCTACCCTTCAACAAGCCAGAGGCAGTCCAGGAAGTCTTCGACGCCATCGGTGACCAAATCGCAGCCATCATCGTAGAGCCATTCCCAGCCAATGCTGGACTCATTTTCCCACGCGAAGGCTACCTCCAGTTCCTCCGCAATATCACTAAAAAGCACGACACTGTGCTCATTTTTGACGAAGTCATGACCGGCTTCCGCGTCGCCAAAGGTGGCGTCCAGGAGCTCGTCGGCGTCACACCTGACCTCACTTGCATGGGTAAAGTCATCGGCGGTGGTCTCCCAGTTGGAGCCTTCGGTGGCCGCGCGGACATCATGGACTGCCTCGCACCTATCGGACCAGTCTATCAGGCCGGCACCCTCTCAGGAAACCCACTAGCCATGGCAGCCGGACTCGCCCAGCTCAGAGCGCTCGATGCCTCTGACGCATACACCCAGCTCGAAGCCAAAGGCGCGCAGTTCGAAGCCGGCGTCCGCAAGCTCCTCGCCGAACACAACCTCAATTATACCTTCCACCGCGTTGGCTCGATGTTCTGCCTATTCTTCACCGATAAAGAAATCTGGAATGTCGACGACGTCAATGGCGCCGATATGGAAGCCTTCAAGCGCTTCTTCTGGGCCCTCCTCGACGACGGAGTCTACATAGCACCAAGCCCCTACGAAACCGGCTTCATCTCACTAGCCCACAGCGCCGGCGACATCGACGACACCCTAGACGCCTTTTCCAAAGCCCTTAAGGCGGTTTGATGGGAATAGTAGCGAGTAGTCGAGAAGGGGCCATTGTACATTATTAATTATTAATTGTTAATTGAATCGGCGCTACTGCGCCGATTCTTACAGTTTTCTATTGTAAGACAGCAGTATTCCCGCCTTACTCACCTCATCCAAGAGGGTGTTAGGTAGAGCTTTCTCCTTTATCATCTTTCTTTTTCCCTCCCGAAACAAAGTTTCGGAAAAAAGGTCCCATGGTGTAACGGATAACACATCGGTTTCCGAAACCGATAATTCGAGTTCGATTCTCGATGGGGCTACCATTTAAAAACACACGAAAAACCATGTATAGTAAGGCGTTCGGCAGGAATATTGAGCATTCCTAGTGAACTCCTGTTTTACTCTATTTGCCTCTATTCGCTCCGTTTTGCAGCTCAAATCGGAGCCGGAGATGAGCCAGATTTGAGCACTTCTCATTTTTCATTGCGGCTTGATGTGGTTGTCGTGAGCGCACGTCCTTTTTTACCTACAGACCCCAATCCCCGCATACTACTCAAGTTCTACCGCCGGTTAGCTACGAAGAAGTCGGCAAAAGAATTACTGGAGCATCACCCCGGATACTGCTGAGAATATAACTAATAGAAAATAAACATAAGCGAATGACTCCAGACAATTTTTTTGAATATGAACGCAAGCTGATAGAGCAAATTTATCAACAATTTATCAGTCAAACAATTTATCAGTCAGACAATGTAATTTATCAGT
>JBLHPP010000121.1:0-7590 GCA_047624385.1 Crocinitomicaceae bacterium | reverse complement strand
AGAATCAAGGACTCGTAATGATCTTCGTTGCTCACGCCCTTGAAGACTTTTCCGAGGTTTAGCGATTGCTTCCAAGCTTTGAATCGGGTCTCGATATTCCAGCGCAACGCGTAGATTTCGAAGAGTTTCTTGGCGGTGACATCAGAACTAACATTGGTGAGGAGTATATGCCATCCATCGCGCACAAGGGCTTGAGAGCTAGCGCGTCCTTTGCTCATGGCGTTACGAACTCTACGTCTTTGTGTAGCGGTCTTCTTGTCCGCTCCTACAGCCACGAGACGCGCACGCATCCCGCATGTTCCAACTGAGACTTCCTCATCAATGAAGTTGTTCGATAGAGGTAAATAGTTTATTGCTTCCATCGCGTTGGTCACGCTCGATGAGTTCCCTGAAATCCCAAATCGTGTTGGCATCAGGAATGTCGTCGCCCATCTCAATATCGAGAAAGTTCATGAAGCTGATTCTGTCACCGATATGAAATTCAGTGGCTTCATCACTTAGTCCGTGAAAGCTTTGCAGGATTAGAATTTTAAACATCAGCAGTGGGTCAAAAGGCAGGTTGCCCCCTTTGCTCCAATCTTTAGTTTTGTAGCCTGTGACCTCTTCAAGAACAGGTCTAAAAGAATTCCAGTCTATGGCCTTTTTGAGTTTCAGCACCCCCCGCTAAAGCTTGGCCATCTTTTGTTGATGACCAATGGATGAGAACAGGTTGCCTCCCTTGCTATGGTTACGAAACTTCATAGCCGATTGTGCACTGACGCCGTCTGTTAGGGAATGTCATATTTCACAAAACGGTTGCCGGAGGTCACCTTAGCTAGTAAGATGTTCCCTCCACGTTCGCTCAGATACCATGACAATTCACAACACAACCAAAAACCTAAAGAGCGCTGAGGATCAGCGATTGGTGTGCTTCACGTTCTGCTAAAATGGGAATATCTTACAACCGAATCTGGCTTATAACCATAACATTAACTATTATTGTTCCCATTGTTGCTGGCACACTTGGATGCCTAAACCGCATAGGTGGGCTTTCTTCTGACAATATTACTTGGATTCTTTTTTGTAGTGCTATGCCCGTGATTATTTTTGCAGTTATAAATCTGGGTATAGTCTCACTCGCAGTATATCACCGACGAACTGAAAAGCAGATTATTGGTGTATTAATTATCACCAGTATTCCTGCATTTTTATTTAGCTTTTATTTTGTCGACTCAGCTTCTGGTATTTAAGTAGTATCTGAAACTTATTTTCGCGCTAGATCCTTTGCTCTCAATCAAGTGTAATGAAACCTATCATTATGGCGGACCACACATTTAACCTCTCTTCCGCTATGTCGAATATGACTATTGTTCCTAGCGACACTCCCCCGCCCCAAAAAGCAAATCCCTAGCGACTGCGCGTATTTTCATGAAACCTCGTCCTGAACCCATCGATCCCACCCAGCTACACCCACTCGCCCATACGGTGATCAAAGCAGCCAAGTTCCCCATGCTGGCCACTGTCGACGAGACGGGTCAGCCGAGGGTGCGTCCGGTCTCGCCGGTTCGGGTGGATTCAGATTTCACGGTCTACGTCGCAAATCTGGCCTCCTACCATAAGACCGCAGAAATTGCGGCCAACCCTAGGGTCGAGCTGGCTTATCTCTCTCCAAATCACGATCAAGTCCGTATCACCGGAACCGCCGAAGTGGTCACCGAGCGGCCCCTCCTAGAGGAAATATGGGCTTCAAACCCTCTTCTAAGACAGTATCTCGGGAGCCTAGAAAACCCACAATTCATCCTCTATCGGGTTGTTCCCGAGCGAGTACGTTTCATGCGCGAATGGGCGATGGACTACCATGATGTTCCATCAGCCCATTCTGAGAACTGAGCTCCGAACACTCCCGCAGCAACTATTCGACCAACTATTGGCCAGATAAAATAAGATCAATTTGAAGAGTGAGGTACTAGAGGATCGCTTCTAGCTTCTTTGCTCCAGGCCGGCTTGGTATGTGATTTCCACCACAGATCAAAGATTCTCCGAGCATAATGAAACGTTTCTACCACGAATCGACACGTATTTCACGAATAGTAGCAAGTAAGTAGAGAGCCGCGGTGTTCTAACCGTGACAAACTACAGAAATTATTTGTTCTTAATTTTTGATTGGAGCACCACGGCTCCCCTGCTAGGAGTTCTGGTGTTCTAATACTTTTCTGTAAAGACCATGAATCATCGCTATATATTCACCCTTCTTTTCGGGCTCCACATCATCTGGACTGGCCTTTGGCGCAATATACAAGCGGCAGCATACAAGCCCAATGCTCTCTGGTTTTGCCTGGCTCTTGGTCTAGTGGCGATTGTGGCCGGTTTTCTTTACCGTAAGCGGCTAGAACGCGCGGCTTCAATCACGGCCTTCTGCGCTGCAGCAATAGTCCTCGGTTTCTACTTCAGGGAGTTTGTTTCGCACCCTGAGGGTGAAGCAAATTTCCGGGTTGGCTTGATCATCCTAAGCTCGATCGCACAGTTAGTGATCATTTTTCTGCCCCAGAAACGAGAAATTTCCTAGGCGTATCAGTGTACCTATGGGTTAGACAGCAATGACGCTTACTTAAAATGTATTGGTCGTCAATCGATGCGCGGAACGCATGGAAGCAACATCGAATAAAAAATTACAACCTGCTCGCTACTACAACACGCCCTCGTACGACGGGCGGCAGCACAGCTTAAAAATTGTCGTGTCGTGTGATTGTCTCTTTGGGAATGCCAAGTAGTATTAGGAGTATCGCTATCAAAAACCGTCGAATTCAAAAACCTCAAGATTCTTATCATAGGTGGCATTCTCATTAAGCTTCAGTAGTTGGTTTCCATACTTGGTAGCTAGAGAAGCGGGCACAGACTTAGCTAAGATCACATTATTTTCTTCATGGATGAGAACTACGTAACCGATGTACTTATTACCGTATTTATAGCCCTGACTAGCGTAGGTGGTTCTATAGGCCTTACATGCTATGGTGTGCTCACCTCTTCCAAATATTGATGGTAATGCATGATTCTCCTTCTGAAATACTTTGAGTAGAGAAGAATCATTAGTCGGTCTACCTAGAGTAAAAATAGTTACTTTGACGGGCTTAGTCTCCAAGTTATTATCGCCATTAGTGATTGTAACAACCGGCTTCAAAGTGAGCGTACGCGTATCACTATATTCATACAATGATCGAGTCGTGCGCCCGGAATCGAAGTCAATATCGAAATCGGTTGATAAGCCGCCGCCAGCAGCTTTCCACTTGCTAATCTTATCCTGAGACGCCTTATCGAGATCAGCAAGCTTCAGAACATGCGACTTACGGTTACTTGCAAGCCTCACGTCCACCTCAGTCTCACTAACCTTCAGTAAATAGACATCGATCGTCTTACCTTGAGTATTAGTCAAAGCAATAGACTTGGTCTGAGCATCTGCCAATGAACAAGCAGAGAAAATTATGAAGCAGCAGAGAATTCTAAAGAATTCTATTGGGAATTTGAAAATCGACACACCTCTGCTTAACAAAAATAATCCTATTTGAAAACAGTTTATTCACACTCCCCCTCCTCGGTAAAACCTCAGCCTACCGTGGCTCAGCCACAAAAACTGGAACAATTAGAGTGAATAGCGCCTTTTCGGCTTTGACCTTCTGCCAAATCTTGCCTAATTTCCCGCCCGCGCGCTGAAGGACTTACGTATTCAGCCACGACAACGATCACATTATCGAACCAATTTCGTCATGAATATCACAGTAGAAAAGAACACATGTGCCGCAACAGTCAACGTTGTGGTCCCCGCTGAAAAAGTAGCTTCCGAGCGCAAGAATATCCTCAAGTCCTATATCGGCCAGGCTAAAATCCCAGGTTTCCGCCCAGGTAAGGCACCTGTGAAGATGATTGAGAAGCGCTACGAAAAGGAAATCGAAGGCGAGCTCGCTAACCGTCTTGTTCAAGAAGGTTGCGACGCCGCAATCAAGCAAGAAGAACTCAAAGTCCTCAACGTACAGGTTCCAGCTGCTCCAACTTTTAAAGATGACGGCGCATTCACGTTCGAGACATCTATCACACTCGCTCCTGAGTTTGAACTCCCTGAGTACAAGGGTCTCTCCATCGACGTTCCTTCTGCTGAAGTAACTGACGATGACGTAGCCAGCTCACTCACTGAACTTCAGCAACGATTTGCTGACTTCACAGAAGTAACTGACCGTCCACTTGATGACGCTGACTTCGCAGTCATCGACTTCAAAGCCACTCTCGATGGTAAGCCCGTTGCAGAAGCAATCGGCAAGCCAGCTGGATTCCTCGAAGGCCGCGAAGGTCACTGGGTGAAGATCGAAGAAGATTCATTCCTTCCTACTTTCGGCCCACAGCTTAAAGGTCTCAATGTTGGCGACGAAAAAGAAGTAACCATCACACTTGGCGAAGACTTCCCAATCTCTGACGTTCGCGGTGCTGACGTAGTATTCGCCGTCACTATCAAGGAAGTCAAGGTGCAGCAGCTTCCAGCGCTCGACGACGAGTTCGCAGGCAAGCTTATGCCTGATAAGGGCATCGATGACCTCAAGGAAGTTATCAAACAGCAACTCGCTGAAGAAAAGAATCGCGCAGCAGAAGACGCTAAAGTCAACCAGATCGTTGAGCAGCTCAACCAAGCAATTGACTTCGACCTTCCTGAAGAACTCGTAGCAGCTGAAACTCAGGGTAACATCCAGAGCATGGCTCAACGCGCAATCCAGCAAGGCATGACTCAGGAAATGCTCGAGTCACAGAAGGGCGAGCTCGAAGAAAGTGCGGCTAAGCAAGCGCGCACAAACCTCAAAACCAACTTCCTCCTGCAGGAAATCGCATTCAAAGAAGAGATCAAAGTCGAAGACCAAGACGTACTTCAGCGTATCTACCAGATGGCTCAGCAGGAAAACAAAGCTCCGAAGAAGTATATCAAAGAACTGCAGAAGAACAACGCGATCCAGAATGTTCGTAACTCAGTGCTTATCGGCAAGACAATTGACTTTTTGGTAGAGAACGCGAAAGTGACTGGACAAACTGTTACTGTAGAAAAATCTGATGCTTAATCCCAACATCCAAAATTCCAATCCAATGGCCCCGCAGGCCAACTATTACCCGATCCCTACAGTCATCGAATCCGATGGCCGTGGTGAGCGCGGGTATGATATTTATTCTCGCCTGCTCAAGGACCGCATTATCTTCATTGGTACTGCAATTGATGACCACGTGGCAAACGCCGTCATCGCGCAGCTCCTTTTCTTGCAAATGCAAGATCCGAAGAAAGACATCCACGTCTACATCAACTCACCAGGTGGCTCCGTCACTGCCGGTCTTGCAATGTATGACACCATGCAGTTCCTCACATGTGATGTGAACACCTACTGTATCGGAATCTGTGCCTCTATGGGCTCAGTCCTCCTCACAGCCGGTACTAAAGGGAAGCGCTACTGCCTTCCTAACTCACACGTGATGATCCACCAGGTATCTGGTGGAGCTCAAGGAACAGCCTCTGACGTAGAGCGCACCGTCGAGTTCATGTACAGCCTCAAGGGCCGCCTGAACAGCATCCTAGCAAAGCACACTGGCAAAACTGCCAAGCAGCTTGAAAAGGACGCCGACCGCGATAACTACATGTCTGCTGAGCAAGCTGTTGCTTACGGCCTCGTCGACCAAGTCCTCGAGATCGGCAGCACTCCAGATAAAAAGAAGTAAGCTTCCTCATATCCAACCTTTCAAAGGGCGCTAGTGGTCATAACTAGCGCCCTTTTCTACAGCCAAATGCTGCTTGCCGTAGATTCGGTTTTGTCTCCATACTGCTTAGTCGTAAGGTTGTATTGCACGCGCTCAATAATCGTGCTAATCTACCCCTCAAATTCACTCACACATCTTTAAATTCAACTTAGCCAGAAAGCTCACGCTTTTCAGCTCACTATCATGGCACGTTCCAATAATCTAACATTGTGCTCCTTTTGTGGTAAAAGCCACTCAGAGGTAAAAAAACTCGTCGCTGGCCCAGGCGTCTATATCTGCGACGAATGCATCGAGGTATGCTCGACCATTCTGCAGAAAGAGCTCAACGGCGTCACCAAGTACGCCAATTCTCCTACGAACATCAATGCTCCAGCGTCGCCGCACACTGATGTCCTCACTCCTTCCCAAATCTGTGATAAACTCAACGAGTACATCATCGGCCAAGAGCACGCCAAAAAGACTCTTTCTGTAGCTGTCTATAATCACTACCAACGCCTCCGTCAGGACGATCACCCACACGATCCTGAACTCGAAGATGTAGAAATCGAGAAGTCTAATATTCTCATGCTTGGGCCCACTGGCTCAGGAAAAACCCTCCTCGCACGCACACTTGCACGCGTACTCGATGTGCCATTCTCCATCGTCGATGCCACCACGCTTACTGAAGCTGGTTACGTAGGTGAAGACGTAGAGAACATCATTCTCCGCCTGCTACAGGCTGCTGACGGCGACGTTCAGAAAGCAGAGCGTGGTATCATCTACGTCGATGAGATCGACAAAATCGGTCGTAAGACCGAGAACGTGTCCATCACCCGTGACGTCTCCGGTGAGGGAGTCCAGCAAGCTCTTCTTAAGATCCTAGAAGGCACAGTCTGTAATGTCCCACCACAAGGAGGGCGCAAGCACCCACAACAAGAATACATCCAGGTAAACACAGAGAAAATTCTCTTTGTCGTCGGTGGAGCATTCGTTGGCATGGAAGACCTCGTTCGCGACCGTCTCGGCAAGCGCACTCTCGGGTTTAAAGTCTCCGAAGAAGATGTGTCTGACAAAGAAGATCGCGAACTCCTCACCATGGTACAACCAGAAGACCTTCTTCATTTCGGACTCATCCCCGAGTTCATTGGTCGTCTTCCCGTCTTCTCAGCTCTTCGTCGCCTAGACGAAGATGAACTCGTGAAGATTCTCACCGAGCCAAAGAACGCCATGGTCAAACAGTACCAAAAGTTGCTGAGTATGAATGACGTCAAACTCATCATCTCCAAGGATGGACTCACCGCTCTCGCGGAAGAAGCAGTCCGCCGTGGGACTGGCGCCCGCGCACTGCGCTCTATCGTTGAGAAAATCATGCTCGATGTGATGTTCGACATCCCAAGCCGTAAAGACATCGAAAGCGTCACCATCAACCGCGCTGTGGTAGAGGGAACTAAGACCCCAATTCTTAAAAAGAAAAAGAGCAGCGCCGCATAAAGCTAGCCTAACAAATCATTTCAAAAAAATCCCACTCGAGTAATCGTGTGGGATTTTTTTGTGCCTATATTCGACTCGACCTCGTCTCCCACTCCAAAATCAGAAACTATATTTTGGGGCGCTTATCCGATCCCAACAGCACCTACGAGCTATGAGCTTACCAAAGGTCTGACTCCAATGGCACTTAGTTAAGTCTATTTTGGTGAGCTTTAAGACGCATTATTTTGCTTCATAGTGCCAGCTATTCGTTCCATCTATCGAGATGCTAGCTACTGAATACTAGCTACTCGATAAACCCCGCCTCAAGAAGTCTAAATCTTCAAGTACGTCGAGTGACGACCAAGGCCCTTAAGTAAGTGCCAT
>JBLHPP010000120.1:0-7626 GCA_047624385.1 Crocinitomicaceae bacterium | reverse complement strand
AAAGCCTTTCTGCGCAAGGCTGCGTTATTCTTCGTTCACGGATAAAAATCCGCTCACTCATCACGCCTAGCCTCGCTTGAAATTCTTTCCAGCACCACCAACGCTAGTTGCCGGAGGTGCCCTTTAGGGAAAATGCGCTACGCGGAAAGCTTTGAGTGCTGGGCGCTTTCTTGATAAATCGACGTTTCTCCTCAGTCATGGTGCTCGCACCACTCCCTCGTCTAGCCTTGATGGATCAAAAAATCACTCCAGCATTAGTCTCTTTTGATTCACTAAATGGTATTACTTGTGTGGGTGAGCTTTGAGTAGCTCGTTCGCAGTGTAGAGACCGATTTGATCTTTCGTAGCTGCGCGAACTTTCTTCACGTCACTAAGCGAGATTGCCGAGGCTTTGTTGCCAAAGCTTTTGCGGACGTATGTGAGTACTGCAGCAAGTTCATTGTCGTCGAGAAGTCCACCAAACGGAGTCATCGCTCCGTTGAACTTCTTCCCTTTGACTTCAATCTCGCCCATTAGTCCTTTGAGTGAAAGCTTGATTAGGCGCTCAGGGTCCTGAGTCGCCCACTTGGTGCCAGCGATTGGTGGGAAACCAGCAGCCGGGAGACCATTGCCGTCTTCTCCGTGGCAGGTGGCGCAATGGGCTTCACGGTGGAAGATCTCGCGACCTTTTTTCATGAAATCCATTTGCTTTTTATTCATACCAGCTTTTTTCCAAGCAACAACATCCGGGTCCACTTCCTTTTCAAGGGCTGTACCAGTAATGTCTTGGTTAGCATTTTCGAAAGATGCTTTGATCCAGTTGTCGATTGGTTTGGTTTTGGCAACCGTCAGGATTGCTTCACCAGATTGCTTATCGAGCCAGTTGGCTGTGTTGATTGCTTCGAGTCGGACGCGGCCGTGCTCGTCGCCAGCAGCGAGCTCTAGTAGTTCTTGAGCATTGCTGAGCTTATCAACATTGTAGCGAACTACACGGGCAGCGGCAGCTCTGACTTTATGGTCTTTCGCTTTCATCAGGTTTGAAACAAATGTCTCGTCGACTTTGTTTGCGCCCCAGAGAACCCAGAGAGCTTCTAGTAAGTAGCGCTCGTACTCGGCATCATTCTTATCCAGCTTAGAAGCCCATGATTTGGTGGCGGAAGCAACTTTATCGGCATCGCGGCCACGGAGTTCGCGGCGTGTGCGGTAGCGTGTGCGGTATTCATGAAGCTTGAGGTTGCCGAGTAGTTCCGTGATAGAGGCTCCAGCTACTTTAGCTGGCTTAACCAATGGTCGTGACGGATAGGTTATGCGGTAGACTCTGCCATGCACATGGTCACGGTGTGGGTCGCGGGCATTGTGCTGCATGTGGCCGATAAGGACGTTAGACCAGTCAACCACATAGAGCGAACCATCAGGTGCGAACTCGAGATCCACTGGGCGGACGTTTTTGTTTTCTGACTTGAGTAGGTCTTGACGGTACTTAGTAGTATAGCCTGTTCCATCTTCGCTGACAGAGTGCTGCTTAGTTCCCAGGTAACCGATGCTGTTGTTGATGAGGATATCACCTTGAACCTCATCTGGGAAATGACGGCTAGAGACAAACTCGAGACCGGAGGTTGGGCGTACTTTGTTGTCCTTGAGAAGGCTGGGTGCGCGGAGGCCACGGCCATATTTCGGCTTGATCGTTGACTGGCCCATCCAGGAAAAGGAGGTGCCGGAAGTATGCAGGAAGAAGTTCTGACCGTAGTCGTCAAAAGCGATTCCCCACGGATTAGGAATTTTTAGCTGAGTAGTGCGCTCGAGGCGCTTCTTAGTTGGGTTATAACGTTGAAATCCGCCATTAGAACCACGCACAGGACCGTAGGCCGTATCGACATGGGTATGAAGGAATGTGCCTTCGCCCATATAAATAGCGCCAGATGGACCGGCACAGAATGCAGAGATGGCGTGGTGGGTGTCGTGGTCATCAAATCCGGAAAGCACGTATTCTTTTTCATCGTACTTGTCGTCACCATTGGTGTCCTTCAGAAGAACCAGCGAATCAGACTGGGAGACGTAGACGCCTTCTGGAGCAAATTCGAAACCAATAGGAATGTGCAGGTCATCAGCGAAGACTGTTTCTTTATCTGCTTTGCCGTCGCCGTCAGTATCTTCTAAGATGATGAGGGTGTCAGTTGGCTTTGGATCACCAACCCGCCAGTGTGGATAGGATGGCATACATGCTACCCAAAGACGGCCTTTGTTATCGAAGGACATCTGTACTGGGTTTGCTAGGTTCTTAAATTCTGTCTCTGAGGCGAAGAGCTCTATCTTGTAGCCTTCTGGGACTGTGAAATCAGCGAGGGTGTCTTCACCTGACTTGTAGTTAGGGTCACCGTTTTTACCGCTTGGTTTGAAGTTTGTCGGAACGTCTGGGAGTTTGTGAGTCTTAGCGTCAGCTGCTGCTAGGTCGAAAGATTTCCCATTCGCAGTAGCCCAGATAGCTTGGTCGCGTAGCTGAGTCATTTCAGCAGCTTTCTTTAGCTCGTCGGGATAGTTCTGCGGGCCGTATGGCTTGAATCGACGGCCGTAGACGTGTACGCCATTAGGGATTTTATAGTAGTTGTGCCAAACCCAGTTTTTCTCATTTACCGCAGCGTGAATTACTTTGCGTTTCCCAGCAGCTTTGGCTGGAGCTTTACCGAAAATGCTGTCGGCGAGGAAGGGAGCAAAGAGCTGGTAGCCTTTTGCATTGAGCTGGGCACCATCTTGGGTGATCGGGCTGCTGTTAGCAGTGATCCATGATTTAGATGCTGTGAAGGCATCGACAAAGAGAACATTGTTAGCTGCAGCGACCTGCTGCATGGCCTTGGTGTAGAGGGCTAGGTTCTTGTTCTCAACAATACCGTCTGGCGTGTCTTGAATCTTTGTTAGATTCTCGAAGGCTGTAGGGGAGACCAAAGCAACCTGAGGGGCGCTTTTACCATTATATTTTTGCGCTTGAGTGTGCTTGAGAAAGGCATCGAGCTCTTGCTTGAATCGGTCTAGTTCACCAGGACCGTCAAAGGACGAGGTGAAACCAAAGCAGGCAATAACAACATCGGTTTTGAGAGTTGTGAGCCATTGGTCAGGAGTTTCAAAAAATCCTTTGGCTCCAGTCTTTGCTTTAAGGTCTTCACGTACGAGGTTGCTAGCTCCAGGGAAGGCGTACTGGCCATCGTAGCCACGGCCTGGCTGTGGGCGGAATGCTGGAGTGTTGGCCTCATCACCCATGTTGCGAATAGTCAGGTTAGCGTCTGGATAGCGGACTTGGAGTTCGGTTTCAAAGTCACCGAACTTAGGCATACGCGATGCTAGTCCATTTCCAATGATGGTGATGTGAGCGTCTTTGGCTATCTTAAGTGGGGCAGTGTTGCTGCTAGTACTTGAGATGCTTGTTGCGGGCGCTGCGCTTACAGCTTTGATGATGTCTGAGTTTGAGTCTACCTCTTGAGGCGCCGCAAATGCCATGCTCGCCAGCGAACTGGTGAGGGCAAAGGTGATTTTGTGTTTCATGATAAAGTGGTGATTGGTTTAGAAAGTATGGGGCTTACTTGACGATGAAGTCAGCTGGCTTGATGCCTTTTTTGTAGGCTTTGAATGAGTACTTCGAAGGGTTCCAAGCTCCGGGGATCGTGACGTCAGCTTTGGCTGGGACGTCCATTTTTAGACCCCAGTAGACTCCATTGACTACAAGGCGGCGAAGGTTCTCATCGCTCAGATCTGTGGCAGCACCCATGGTTGTGGTGACGATACGATTCGGAATGGCTCCTGTGTTTTTAAATTCACGGGCCCAGGCAATAGGCATCATCGGAGAGTTTTTCTTTCCCTCTACTGCAGGGGACTTGGAGTCGAGCGATTGTGTGACCTCACCGCGAAGCAGGATGGTGGAGGGCGCGAGTGGATTTGTACCGTAAACATCAGAAGTACCAAAAATAGTGCCGACACCAGATAAAATGGGGTGCTGGGCATTGGCTTTTTCTATTACTCCACGGGTGCCTTCTTTTTTATGTTTACCGTGGTGGTTGATCCAAGTTTCGCCGAGGACCTGGCGGCCAAATCCTTTTTGCCAGCCTGACTCAGCTTTTGCATTATAGCTGTATTTAGCCCACTTGCTGTCTTTCTTGAAATTGAACCCGTGGGTGGATGTGCGGAGAGCAACCATCGGTACACCACGGTTGAGGGCATTTTCAAAGCGCTCCATGGAAGTGTCATCCCAATGGCGGAAGCGGATACTCATGACAATAGCTTCAGCCTCATCGAGAGCCTGGGAGTGGCTAAGATTACCACCCGCATCAGGGTCTACATTGCCGTCAGCGTCGAGAGAGAAAAGGACGGTGGCTTTGAAACCTTGAGCCGCTAGAATCTGCCCAAGCATTGGCATGGCTTCTTCTGAGCGGTATTCTTCATCACCAGAGATAAGAACAACGTGTTTGCCGTTGGCTTGCCCCTTAGGTTCGAAAACGAGGTGGTCAGCAGTTGGTGCTGCAAATGTTGTGGTAGCAAGAGATACTGCGAGGGCAAAGGTAAGTGAGTTGGTCATGATAAATCGATTTGGGAATAGCTTATATAAGGGGTTCTATCGGAAATTCTATCAAATAGTTATTCAGTTTATGAAGATTGATGAATTGTTTTTACCGAGTTCTACCTCTATTTAAAAAATAATCCCTAGCAGGGAAGTAATCCCCCGACTAGGGCTAGAATGCTAAGATCTAGGTGGTTACTACTAGCTCTCGGAAGAGAGATCGTTGAACATTTCGAGACCTTCTTGTGGCTTGAGGCCGTCGTGGACGACACCAGCGACAGCAGCCATCATTGCTGCTGGTGCTACGGACTGGAACACATTACGTCCCATGTCGACACCTGCTGCGCCACACTGGATAGCATTATAGCAGAGTTCTAGAGCTTCGAGCTCAGGGAGCTTTTTGCCACCTGCTATAACTACTGGTACTGGAGTGCAAGCAACCACTTTCTCGAAGCCTTCAGTGTAATAAGTCTTCACGATAGAAGCACCGTTTTCAGCACAAACACGGGCAGCCATGGAGAAGTAACGCGCGTCGCGAGCCATCTTCTTACCAACTGCAGTCACGCCCATAACTGGGATGCCGTACTTGGAACCGATGTCTACGAGGCGGCTGAAGTTAGCGATCGTCTTGTGCTCGGTTTCTTCTTCGCCTACTGAAATCATGGCAGCCATTGCGGATGCGTTCATGCGGATAGCTTCTTCTTCAGCTATCAGAACGTTGTGGTTCATCTCGGTGAGGATGGTAGTACCTGTGTCAGTACGGAGACAAACTGGCTTTGTGCAGCCGACTGGGATGGATGAGCGAATCATTCCGCGTGTTCCCATGATACAATCTGCGTGCTCTACGAGTGGTGCGATATCGAGATCTACTCGCTCAAGACCAGAGGTCGGTCCCATGAGGAAGCCGTGATCGAATGCGAGCATTACTGTATTGCCTGACTTCTGGTTAAAAATGCGGGACATGCGGTTCTTGAGGCCCCAATTGGAGTTATTGATGCCCTTCAAGTAAAAGCCGTCTGTGTTTGCTGGTGTGCTGAGACCGAAGCTTGCTCCTTCTCTGATGTCGTCTGTATCTGCCATAATAGTAGTTTTAGTTGGTGTTGATTAGTTAGTTTTTAGCCGTTGATGTAGTCGGCCATGGTGTTGAGAATAATGGTCACGGAGATTGCTCCCGCGTCCGGTAGTCCTATCGTTTTTTCTCCGAGAGTTTTGGCGCGTCCCATGGTAGCGATCATTGCTTTGGACGCTTCTTTGCCTACCTCTGCAGCCGCTGCTACAGCTTTGATTGATTCAGCAAGTGGCCTGTCGATGTTAGCCTTCGCTGCTTCAGCAGCTGGGTGAAGGGCATCGATCATTGTTTTGTCGCCTGGCTTAGCTCCACCGCGAGACATCACATCTTTGAGGGACTGGCTAAGAAGGTGAGAAAGTTCGTGAGAGCCGAAGAATTCAGCGCCGTGCATGGTCTTGCCTCCAGCGAGGAAGAGTGATCCGAATACGACACCGGACGCACCGCCCATGGTTGTTAGCAGAGCAGTGCCCGCTGCTTGGTAAAGGTCGCGGATGTTGTCGTGAGGGTTCTCGCTGAGTTCTTTGGTTAGAGCAGTGAAGCCGCGAGCCATTCCTAGTCCGTGGTCGCCGTCACCTAAGTCGCGGTCTGCCTGTGAAAGTATGGGCTCCGCAGCGATGATTTTCTCGGCTACCAACAAGGACATCTGCTTCGTTTGATCGACCGTCAGGCCGGCGGGGGACTTCGAAAGGTTGAGCGCCTTTTGGGCTACTTGTTTGGCCTTTTTTACGACAGCCTTTGAGCTGCTCGCTGTCTTGGTTACTGATGCCGATCCGCCTTTGATTGGGCCTTCCATCTTCGAATAGCAGAAGGACTCGCATGGCATGGACCAGAGTTCTTTGAGCTCTTTGTCAACGCGTGTGATAGAGAAGGATATACCTGCCATTTCCTGACAGGTCACGTAAGCTCCGATCATGACGTCGAAAATTTCGATTCCACGTTCTTCAAAGTATTCTGCAGCAGTACGCATGCAAACCAGACATTCCATCATGGTCGTTGCTCCGAGTGAGTTGATGAGAAATACGATTTCGTCGCCAGATTTGAGTGCTTCTACGTCAGCGTCTTTTTCATAATCTTCAATCAGTAGATCGAGCATTTTGATTGTGAGTTCTTCAGCTGAAGGGAGTGGGATCTCGCCGACACCAGCTTCACCGTGGATGCCCATTCCTAGGCCAACCATACCGGGCTCAAGCTCGAATGTTGCCTTGCCGGTCGCCGGGATAGAGCCGGGAGCCATAGCGGCACCGATGGAGCGAGTTTGTAATGAAGCTTTTTCTGTGACTGCCGCTAAGTCTTCGAGAGTTTCAGCAATCTGCGACGCTGCACCTGCGAGTTTAACGATAGGGACCAGCCCTGCGATGCCACGGCGGTCTTTTCTGCGCTCAGGTGGAGCAGAGGCTACGTCATCAGCGATGAGCACAGTCCGAACTTCCACGTCGGCAGCTTCTGACATCTCAGCTCCAACGTCGAAGTTCATCACGTCACCAGCGTAGTTACCGTATAGGTAAAGTACTCCATTACCTCGATCGATAGCGGTGGTGGCTTCTTGAACGATGTTAGGTGCTGGCGCTGCGAAAATATCTCCGCAGGCAGCACCGTCGGCCATGTTGGTGCCTACCATTGCGTGGTAGATTGGTTCGTGGCCAGCACCTCCACCAACGAGCAAGGCAACCTTGCCGTCAGGGATGTCATTTTTGACAATAGAACGTGCGCCAACTTTGTAGCATTGGCCATTGTAGGCCTCGACAAGTCCTTCGAGGAGTTCGTCGGCTGCGGAAAGCGGATCGTTGAGAAGTTTTGGAGTGAAGCTCATGAAAATGTGATGTTAAAGGTCATAGAGGCTGGATGGCTCTTTTACGGATTAGATTACGCGATCGTTGCCGCCGTCGACGGGGATTTGAGCGCCTGTCGTTTTGCCAAATAGCGGTGATGCCATGGCGGATACCATTTGACCAACATTCGCAGATTTGATCTCCGTCTTGAGAAGGTTGCGCGTTTTGTATTCCTCGATTGTGAGGCCGTAGCGCTCAGCTGAGCG
>JBLHPP010000119.1:0-7634 GCA_047624385.1 Crocinitomicaceae bacterium | reverse complement strand
AGTTTGCGGCCAGGGTTCTTTTTGAGGAATACCGCGAGGAGATCTCGGTTTTTATTTCGACTAGCGCCGTCAGCTCTTCCCATCGAAAAGCTTGCTTGGGTGAAGAGTGAAAAGGGACTATTGGGGTTCTTTAGAATGGCCTCGAAGGTGGACACATATTTATTGCGATCCACATCCAGAGCTTTGACTGCAGCAAGCTTGACTGCTTCGTCAGTGCTATTTTTATAGAGTTTTTCAGCATTCGGTAGTGCAGATTTAACTCGGAGCTTGGAAATGGCTTTTAGACCTTTAGCCTGCAACTTGGTGTCGCTGTTCGCCAAGAGGTTATTAATCGAGAGAGCTATGATAGCCCCAAAGCTGTCGGATTGCACTGCACGTTGGTTGTTTAATGCGAGATCAACAAATTTCTCAGCATTCGCTTTGTCAGAAAACATTGGCTTGAGTTCCTTAGCTATATTTTTTTGAGAAGAAAATCCAGCGATGACGACAAAGGTAGAGTCATTCATTGGCTTAGATTTGATATTCTTCCAAATCTCGAGGAAGGCTTTATTTCCACCACCGGGCAATGCTTGGTTCGCCCAAAGTAAGTTTGTTGCTGGCATGCTAGTGCCTTGTGGAGTTGCTAAGAATTGCTGTAACTCAGAGGGGTATTTCTCGAGTGCTTGGCGGGCGAGAAATCGCTCGAACTTTCGCTCGTAGGCGCCACCCATGGCATTGCCCGGAAGCTCTTTCTTACAAGCATCGACTAATATTTTGATCGTAGCGTTGTTCGCCTGATTGATATCGCTCAATGTTCGAAGTACCTGTGAGCGTATCATCGCATCTGGATCATTGATCAGTCCGTCGAGTAATTTAGCCACTGTAGTGGCATCTAGTTTGAAGTTAACTAATGTGCGGATGGCTTCACGCTTGAGCTCAGGTTGTCCACTGGCGATAAGGGCTGGCATCAAAGTAGCATCGTATTGACCGAGTGATTCAAGTGACCAGAGCGCGTGGATGCGGGTTGCTTCATCTGCTGAGTTATCCGCAGCAAGCTTAACCAATGATGGTACTAGATTTTTTGTTTCCTCGCTTGGACGATCAGAAATCTGGTGCCAAGCCGCACGCTTTTCCCAAAGAACTGGGGCACTGAGGTGCTTCACAAGATCTGTAGTCGCCGCTTTCTTTAGGTTTGGAATAGCCTTGGTCTTTTGAGATTTATGACGGATGCGCCAGATGCGGCCGTGGGATTTGTCGCGGTCAGGGTGGGTGGTTGGTAGTTCGTTGTGCGAGACAATCTTGTTGTACCAATCGACTACGTAGAGGCAACCATCAGGACCAAATTCGATATGGACTGGACGGAACCAATCGTCTTTTGATTTGAGCAATGGCTTGAGGTGTTCGGCTACGATTGAGCCGTCGGGCTGCCGCTTAATACGCACGGTATTGATCTCTGAGTTGATGGGGTTGGCTAGGATGGCGACATCTTTCCATTCTTCGGGGAAGCCAGCACTACCATCTTCTGAGAATGCAAGTCCAGAGAGGCCTGTGCCACCTACTCTAAATTTATGCACTTTAGAGTAAAATGGTTGGTAGGGGCGAAGTCGCTCGCTTCCTATGCCATTGAAGCCGGTTTGCTCCTCCATTGGGAAGACTGATTTCCCTTGGTCATTCGCTTCTATACCGTACCATTGGCCCTTAGATTGCAGTGTGTACCCCCAGATGTTGTTGTTGCCTGAGTTGATGAGTTCGAGCTTGTTGCCGTCGAGTGAGAACTTGGCATTTTTGGAATAATCCATACGGATCGATTCGCCAGAGCGCGTGGCTGTGATCTTGCCTTTATTGAGAGCGCCTTGGGTGAAGTGAATCCAGCCACCTGGGCCGCGAACCATACAATGAGCCATCGTGTGGGTATCGGTGAAGCCAAAACCTGAAAGAATAGGCACTCGTTTGTCAGCCGTGCCATCATTGTTAGAGTCCTCGAGGTAGAAGAATTCTGAGCCCTGGGCTACGAATACTCCGTTGCGGTAGGGGAGAATCGACTGCGGAATTGCTAGGCCAGTAGCAAACTTGTGGGTGCTAATTTTTTGGTTTGGGTAGATTCCAGAGAGCACGATAATCTCATCAGTTCCTTTGGTCTTCCCTTGGTAGAGGTCTTTGATGCGCTTAAATTCTGGATTCTTATCCTGCGCTTCTGGGTTATCCATCAGGCGCAAGAGTTTGTTCCACTTGATATCTTTCACGGGATCCATCGGGTACATCCGTGCGGTCTGAGTCCAGAGTCGGCCAGCATCGTCGAAAGAAATATCAATAGGGTTGATGACACCGTCTCTCTCGGATGCAACTAGCTCAGCAATGAAGCCGTCTTGGAGTTCAAAACCTGCGAGTTCCTCTTCAGGTGACTGGGCTCCGGTACGGGCAGATTGGGTTTTCTTGGCTTGTGTCGTGAGCGTTACGGCCAGTGAAAATCCGAGTAATAATGAAAGTGTTTTCATAGTAATTGAAATATTAGATGTGGTCTAGAGTTCTTCGATGGTGATGTCCTTGTATTCCATCTTGGCGACACCGCCGCTGTGGAGTTGGAGGGCGATGACTCCAGGTGTGGTGAACTTCTTCTCGGTCTCAGTCCAGTCACAGGTTTTCACACCATTGATGTAGAGTTCGTGGCGATCGCCAGTGCAGCGGATGGTGTAGCTGTTCCAGCCATCTTCTTTGAGTAGGTGCTTGAGCGTGCTTAAGTCGCCTTTGACGAGCTTGCCACGGCGATGCTCGTCATAGATGTCACCCCAGTAGCCTTTGCCAATGTCGGCTTGGTAACCGATGATCTTGCCATTATGAATGCCTGATCGGTATTGCAGGCCGCTGTTGATGAGTCCTGTCTTGTGGGCACCTGAGAGGCGGAAGAGGCAACGGAACTCAAAGTTCGCGTAATTTTTCTCTGTCGCGAGGTAGGTGTTGGTGGGCATTTTTTTATCACCGCTGGAGCAAGTGATGACGCCGTCGACAACCGACCAGTAGTGGGCGTTGGCAGGGTTGACCGCTTTCCAACCAGTGAGAGTTTTGCCGTCGAAGAGAGAAGTGGCTTTGACGCTGGATGGTGCGGCGGAGCTGACAAGTGTGGTAGCTGCGAGAGCTAGAGTGAGAAGTAGTTTGTTCATCTGGTAGTAGAGTTTACCGAGTGGTGGTTGTGTGGTTATCAACATTTGAATATGCGTTCTCCACATGCTGTGAGATTTAAATGGAAAAATGGCTTAAGATTGCTGGATCAGCTCGAGGAGTTTTTGGGCACAGGCCTCAGCGAAGACTGGGCTGTTGATTTCTTCATCGTAATCGATCACTTCCACCTGAGCATTGGCGTGAATGGCGCCGAAGAGTGCCTTGTCGGCTATAGGGTCGTAGAAGGGTTGGCCTTTGGCTGAAATGACACTGACGGTTTTGAGTGGGTTAAGAATGACTGTCAGAGCCGGGTTCGCGTTGGCCTTTTCTGCGATAATTTTTCCTAGCTGAGCGCATTCTTCAGCATTGGTCCGCAGCAGTGTGACTTGTGGGTTGTGGACATAAATTGTGCGATCCTTGAGTTCTTCAGGCAGGCTCTCCAGCTCACCATAGTTTGCCATATCAAGACAACCAGGGGCGATGACTACCGGAATCCGCGCTTTTGTCATGGCGTCCATCCGTGTCGGGCCAGCGCTAAGAGTTGCTCCTAACAGCTCGTCAGCCCACTCGGTGGTGGTGATGTCTAAAACACCCGCGACCATACCGCTTTCAATCAGACTTTCCATCGACTTCCCACCCATGCCGGTGGCATGAAAGATGAGGACTTCGTAGCCAGCGTCTTCGAGGATTTTACTCGCATGGTTGACGCAGTTGGTGGTGTTGCCAAACATGCTCGCTACGATGAGTGGCTTAGAGCTGCTGGTGTCGACCTTGGCTTCCACCATGCCGCAGATCGCTCCTGCTGCCTGGGTGAAGATTGTTTTTGAAAGCCTGTTGAGACCAGCCACGTCAACTATAGAAGGAATCATCACAATGTCTTTGATTCCTACGTAGTGAGCCGTGTTGCCACTCGCTAGAGTTGATACCATCACTTTGGGGAAGCCGATTGGTAGGGCGCGCATGGCTGCTGTGCCGAGCGCAGTCCCACCACCACCACCGAGTGAGATAATCCCGTCGATTTTGCCTTCCTCTGCCAGTTTTGAAATGAAGAGGGGAGCCGCCTTTGACATAGCAACCACACATTCTCCACGGTCCTGGCGATCAATTAATGATTGCAGATCGGTACCATTTACCGCGGCCACCTCAAAGCGAGAGTGGTCTGGAGTGATCTGAGGATCAGCCCCGGTGCCAAGATCGATGAGAATGGGCGTGTGGCCATTCGCTTTGATTTGTGCAGCGACAAATGCGTGTTCGTGACCTTTGGAGTCTAGAGTTCCTACTACGGCGATGTTCATCGGATTTATTAGAATAATGAGACGGTTGTAAAATGGCAGGCAAGCGGTGAACTGGGCGACTAGAGTTCTGCTGTTGACTCCGGAGTTGCTTCAAAGTCGAGCACGATGATGCGCTCAAGCTTTGGCTGGATGAGAGCAACCCGCTCTTGGTGGACAGGGTGTGGAAGGTAGGAATCGCGCGATTCCGTGGAATCGAATGTCATGCAGAATGCGTGGGTGAAACCGTCGTCGAGACCTTCGTTAGAATTGTGTGGGCCGTGCTCAATCTTTAAAAGACCTGGGATTTGGCCAACCATTTTTCTGAGTTCAGAAAAGCAGTGATCGATTTCTTTAGCTGTGACGCCTTGTTTAAATTGGAATACTCCTAAATGTCTTACCATAGTTTTGTTGGTGGGTGGTGAAAAAAGGCTGAAGGTGCTGTTCTACGAGATTTTATTTGATGCGCTTGACTGGGATAGCTTTGAACTCGCGAGTGAGGTCAGTGATCGATTGCTCCACCGCCATCCGCTCGATACTAGAAGCTCCTACGAAACCAACGGTATCGGTGCGCTCGTTGATATAGGCTGCATCTGCAGGTGTGAGGATAGGTCCGCCGTGTGAGAGCACCATCACGTCCTTGCGCACAGAATGGGCTGCTTCGCAAATCGCTTGAGTGGCAGCGGCTGCTTGGTCGAGTCCGATCGATGCATCGCTGACACCAATAGAGCCGCCGACAGTGCAGCCGACATGGGCAATCACAACGTCAGCGCCAGCAGTAGCCATTTTCTGAGCTTCCTCAGGAGTCGCTACGTAGGTGATAGTGAAGAGGTTCATCTTGCGAGCCAGTGCAACCGTATCGATTTCTTTCTGCACACCCATGTTGGTTTCTTCCAGTGACTGACCGAATTGGCCGTCGATGATGGTGTGGGTTGGAAAATTGTTAATGCCTGAAAACCCCATCGCTTTGACTTGTTCCATCCAGTGCCACATCCGGCGGCGCGGGTCAGAGGCGTGGATGCCGCAGATTACTGGGATTTCGTTCACAACGGGAAGGACTTCGTATTCGCCTATATCCATAGCAATGGCATTGGCATCACCATAGGCCATCATGCCTGCGATTGAGCCAGCCCCCGCCATGCGGAAACGGCCAGAGGCGTAGATGATGATCATGTCAGCCCCACCTTTTTCAATGAATTTGGCTGAAATGCCACAACCCGCTCCCGCGACGATGATAGATTCACCTCGAGAAAGCGTGTTATTAAGTCGTTCGAGGACTTCTGTGCGAGTGTATGGGTTTCCGATCCCCGTGTATGGATTTGGCATGAAATTTGTAGTGTTTGTTGATAATCACACTAAAGCGGGATCTACTTTGCAAAAGAAAAAGTTCTCCACAATTACATACGCGAAATCCACATAAGTGGGTGGTTTGCGGTAAATACGAATGTGGCTAGGAGCAATGGCACTTAATTAAGGGTATTGGTCGTCAATCGACGCAATGGAAGATCTAGACTTCTTGAGGTGTGATTTATCGAGTAGCAAGTAGCTAGTATTCAGTAGCTAGAATCTTTATAGATGGAACAAATAGCTAGCGCGACAAAGCAAAATAATGGGTCTCAAAGCTCACCAAAATAGGCTTAAATAAGTGCCTTTGGGCCTAGGAGATAGTGATATTAATGGCTATGGTCTTACAGAGATCCTAGAGAAGAAGGGCTGGTGGGAGCAACCCAGGGACAACTCTTACGGTGTTTGCTTCAAGCAACCACTATCAGCGCCGCTAATTTTCTCCATAGCCTGTAATGTCATAGCATGTCGGTATTCGAACATTTTCTCTAACCTCCTCACCACAAACCAGGCACTCATCAGCGGTGCTTTAAACTCAATATGGTCTTCGAGTTCGCAGAAATTATTAGGTAAATCTCTAAAACGATGTTCATGTCGCCAGCTCTGGAATGGTCCAGACTCCTGTTCATCGACAAATAATTGGCCCTTATCGTATGCGGTGTGTCGGTATTTAGCCTTCATAAATATTGGTCCTAACAGGGTGATCTTCACCCGTACAAATGCCCCAACAGCAATCCCACCTTCTTGCTCGATCACTACGACCTTTTCCCACGGTGGCGTAAGAGAGGCAAAAGCTCCTGGAGCTTCATGCCAAGCAAACGCCTGTGCTGCGGTCACCGGGAGCACTATTGATTTTCTGAAAATTGCCATACTCTCTACACTCGGCACTACTGACGATTTGGCAACTAGAAAGAACCTTGCAATAGACAAAATGCTATGCCATTTATACGCGCATTGTTTAGAACAATTCTAAACTCCATATTCTAAAATCTAACTACTACTAAAATGAGCATCAAAGTCGGCGATAAAGCACCAGATTTCAAACTTGTAACTCTCGGGGCAAATGGCCCGGAAACACTCACGCTTTCCGAAATTATCGGTGAGACTAACATCTTACTTCTCTTCGTGCCAATGGCCTTTACTGGTGGCTGCACGGCTCAGTTCTGTGAGATTTCTAAAAATATCAATACCTACAATGCCCTCGACGCAAAGGTACTCGGGATTTCTGGTGACAACCCATTTGCACAAGCTGCATGGGCGGAAAAAGAAGGCATCAGCCTCACCCTCCTTTCTGATTACGAGCACAAAGCAACTGAAGCATACGGCGTCGCTTACGATTCCTTCCTTCCAGAGAAAAACCTCATTATGGGTGGAGTTCCAAAGCGTTCAGCTTTCGTTATCGATAAAGCAGGCGTGGTGCAATACGCAGAAGTTCTCGAAGTTCCTAGCGACATGCCAAACAACGACGCTATCCAAGCGTGCCTCAAAGGCCTCTAGCACCGGTATCCTCAAAGAATAGTACCAAGAGCCCATAGAACATCTTTTCGCGGGCTTTTGTGTGCCCGACCTCGTCACTCGATTCCTCTAACTCGAAAGGAGTTTGCCACGCCATTTTTGTTTTCATTTCACCCTGCTGATCGCCTTGTTTATACCATGCTGTCATTCGCGTCGAAATAAGGGCAATACCACTTAGCAAAACCAAAGAGACAAATGTTCTTTTTGAGGGCTTTAGGAAAATGCGCTACGCGGAAAGCTATGAGTACTGGGCGCTTTCTTGATAAATCTGCGTTTCTCCTCAGTCATGGTGCTCGCACCACTCCCTCGTCTAGCCTTGATGGATCAAAAAATCACTCCAGCATTAGTCTCTTTTGATTCACTAAGTGG
>JBLHPP010000118.1:0-7650 GCA_047624385.1 Crocinitomicaceae bacterium | reverse complement strand
GCTGGAAAGCCTTTCTGCGCAAGGCTGCGTTATTCTTCGTTCACGGATAAAAATCCGCTCACTCATCACGCCTGGCCTCGCTTGAAATTCTTTCCAGCACCACCAACGCTAGTTGCCGGAGGTGCCCTGTAACCAATTGAGCTTTTTATGAATGAGTTGGACTAGTTTATTTAGCTTCGTTTCTCACGCCTACTTTTGACTGGTGGAGTTTGACGAGAAGAGCATGAAGCTCTTTTGCTTTGTCGGCATTGGCCGCAGCGATATTCTTTTTTTCGCCTGGGTCAGTGCTGAGGTCATATAGTTTGCCTAGAGGGGACACCTTGCCTTTTTTTGCCTTACGGCCCGGAATGTATTTGAAGACGCCTTTACGCAGTGCAACACCGCTAGCTTCTTCTAGCATGTATGGGAGTCCTTTGCTGTCTTTACCGAGTAGAGCTTGGAGCATGTTACGGCTGTCGCGTGCTTCATCATCAGCGAGCTTTACGTCCAAGAGGTCTGCAAAACTGGCAATGAAGTCGATCTGGTTCATCATGGCATCTGACTTTCCTGGTTTAATTTTGGCTGGCCATTTTACAATGAATGGAACGCGTGTTCCACCTTCGTAGATTTGGTATTTTCCTCCACTGTAGATTCCAGAGGCGTCGTGGCCACCGTCAGATTCTTTGCTAGATTTATTGACAGTAGTGCCGTCTTGATAGCCATCATCGTAGACTGGTCCGTTGTCGCTGGAGAAAATGACGATGGTATTTTCTTCGAAACCATTTTCTTTAATGGCTTTCATGATTTCGCCGGTTGCCCAGTCAAATTGGACCATGGCATCACCACGATGACCTAGCTCAGTCTTTCCTTGGAATCGTGGGTGCGGTGCCCGCGGGACATGGATATCCTGCGAGGCGAAGTAGAGAAAGAAGGGCTCATCATTGCCTTTTTGCTGAGCTATATATTTCTTTGTCTGTTTGACGAATTCGTCAGCCATTGTCTCGTCGTCCCATAGAGCTGATTTACCACCCCATTGGTAGCCGATACGACCAATACCGTTGATTACTGATTGATTGTGGCCGTGGGAGCTTTGGTAGTAGGTCATGGCTTCACGGTCGGTGTTACCATTCGGATAGCGAGTAGACTTCTCGTCAGGGCTTTTGTAACTACGTGTCACATAGAGTGGGTCATCCGGGTCTAGGTTGAGAACCTTATGGTTGACCACATAAACACAGGGGACGCGGTCATTTGTGGAGGGGAGTAGGAAGGAATAATCAAAGCCGATTTCCAGTGGCCCAGGTTTGATTTCGCCATTCCAGTCGAGTGGCGTGCCTCTCTCGCCAATGCCAAGATGCCACTTACCAATGATTGCAGTAGTGTAACCAGCCTTTTTGAAGAGTTTAGGAAGGGTGATCTTGTCTTGTGGAATGCAGAGGGGAGCATTGGGTGGCAAAATACGCACACCATTACGGAAGCCATGGACACCGGTGAGCATAGAGAAACGCGAGGGTGTGCAGGTAGCAGCTGAGCAATGACCGTCGGTGAACATTAGCCCTTCACTGACTATTTTATCAATGTTCGGCGTTGGAATCATTTTTGAGCCATAAGCACCAACATCACCGTAGCCGACATCATCGCCATAGATGATAACGACATTAGGACGCTCAGCAGCCATAAGTGTCATGCCTGTAGCTACTAGCAGTGAAGTTGTGAATCGGTAGATATTCATTACTCTTATATGTCTATTTACTGGTCAATATTACATGAAATCTCATATTTTCCATGAGCCAAGATAATCTAGCTCTAGATTAGGATGAGTCGTGGGTATTCGCTTGAGTTACAACTGAGTCTAGTCCTATAGTCCAGCACTGTTCAGTTATGGCACCTCAAACAACTAAACCTTTAGGCACCGTCGGTGTGCCAGCTCTACTTTGCGCGCTTACTGGCAGTATGCTTGCAGTGAGCATTGAGTGGATGGGATTCCTTAATGAGGTGACTACAACCTTGACTATTTTTTGGGAAAAGGAGCCATTTTTTTTGGTTGAGCCCGAGCTTGTTTCCCGTGAATGGAATTGGCTAGTGAGCTTTTTAGCGAGTTGGTTGGTAGCTTACTTCACTTTGGCGTCAGCCCGAATGTGGCGCCGATTGCTGGTGGCTATGATGGCTGGTCTGGTGCTCGTGGGTTTTATGCCAAGTTTAGCTTTATGGGGGATACTTTGGTTGCCAATAGTAGCAGGGGTTTCTGTAGTTTGGACATGGGCGTGCGCTAGCCTTTATGGTGGGCAGCATACCATGCCGTGCGATGCTGGTGCTAGAGTAGTGGAATCAGTCGGAATGAAAGTAGAAACAATTCCTTTACCAACTAAAAAGAAAGCCGAATAAACGATGTCGAGAGCAGATTACCCACAGCCAATTCAGAACCTCATAGCTGAGTTGAAGCGTCTTCCTGGCGTTGGACCGCGGAGTGCTGAAAGAATGGCAGTCTGGATGATTCAGCACAAGAAACGTAATCCACTTGATCTAGCACAAGCTCTTAGCCAAGCTGAATCTTCAGTCACACTCTGCTCAGCCTGCGGATTTTTTTCAACTGATGAAGGCTGCACAATTTGTGATGACCATGGGCGGGACGAGAAACTAGTCTGTGTGGTGGAACAAGCGACAGATGTGCTACCTCTAGAACGGAGCGGTGCATTCACTGGATATTACCACTGCCTTGGCGGGAAGCTTTCTCCACTGGACAATGTCACCCCCTCCGATTTACGAATCAACCAGCTACTCAAGCGAGTGGAGTCGTTAGGGGAAGTGGAAGTGATTTTAGCACTCAGTTCCGATGTGGAAGGTGAGGCAACAGCCAACTATCTGTCAGAGGTATTGGCTGAGAAGAAATGTAGCGTCACGCGTATTGCCCAAGGTATGCCTGCTGGTGGTGGACTCGAGCATGCTGATGAACTCACTCTGATGCGGGCACTCCAAGGACGGAGGTAGTAAGTTGCTTTTTAGAGAGTCACTTTAAGCTCAGCAGTGGCAATGCTAGTTGGGTCGAAACGTTGTTGGATTGAGCGCTCGATAGCTTCTTTACTACGTGGCAATTTACCTTTGAAGAGTTCTTTGCCTTGCTTGTTAGTGACCGTGAATTCTTTATCGAGGTCCAGTAGTTTGTCGCTAAGGCGAAGAGTGATGGATGGGACGTTGTCAGAGTCTAAAAGTATTTTTTGACCATCAATAGTAGCTGTGATCAATTGATCTTTTTTCGGGGCACTATTGTAGAGCCAGTAGAAACGTTTCCCTGTGATGTCGTCTTGATGCCATACGATGTGCTTTGGCCATGGATTGCGGGTGTGGCTCGCCATCCATGGAAATGCCACGGCATCTTTGCCATTCATCCAGTGGCCAAAGTCTGGGTAAATGATGGTTTTGTGCTTGTAGGCACCAGGGTTAGATTTGGCTAGATTATCGAGCTTAGCTCCCCATTTAGCTGCTATTTTGTTACGATCATACGCAGCGTCTTTGCCGCCACATTGGATAAAGAAGGGCAGGTTGTAGAGGTTGTCTGGGCGTGCTTCATTTGGGTGGCCAGCCATCATCGCTGCGGCGGCCCATCGATCAGCCATGCGTGGTCCGAGTTGGTAGGTGCCGTCGCCTCCCGCTGAGTAGCCAGTGATGTAGACTTTGTTAGGGTCGACTCCCTTGAGAGCTACGAAGTTCTCAATAAGGGTGTCGAACATCGGGTCGATATGGCCTTGGTGCCAGAGGTTCCAGGTGTCTGTTGCTGCGCGCGGTGCTAGGTAGTATCCCTCGACTGGTTTATACAGACGAATTTGGTTCTTCCATTGCCTGTCGTTGACTGCAGCAGGCGCGCCACCGCCGCCGTGCATAGAAATGTAGAGTGAGTGACCGGACGCTGGTGCTGCACCAAACTTGATGAAGGCGTATTTCATCTTCAGCTCACCATGTTTGATGATCTTCGAGTCAAAGTCTTGCTCACGCACTACTATTAGCTCTTTCTTTCGTTGAGCGAGTACTTCCGAGCTATAGGTGTCGGCTTCGGATTTACTCAATCCTGCGGCAAATCCGGGAATAGCTAGGACGATGAGAGCTAAATAGGTGACAAATTTTTGCATGTGGAGAGTTTGCATGCAACTGACAGACTATGCAAAGATCTCTTTTATCACTGAGCCTTTTCTTCCTGCCATTTTGAATGGACGCTTACTGGATGAGTAGATAGTTTCGTCATACTTCAGCCCCATCGCGTGACCAATCGTCGCATTAAAGTCCGAGGCACTCACAGCATCCTTAACCACACTAGAGCCAGTGGCATCGGTTTCACCGTAGACCATGCCGCCTTTGATTCCTCCGCCAGCGAGGATGGTGGAAAATGCTTTAGGGAAGTGATTACGTCCGCCTTCTGGAGTCACTTGTGGTGTGCGTCCAAATTCGGTAGCAAGCACTACAATCGTGGAGTCTAGTAATCCTTTAGATTTGAGGTCTATGAGTAGTGCAGAGACTGCTTGATCTAGGATTGGCAGCTTATCTGCAGCTTGTTGGAAGTTGTCGTTGTGCCAATCGAAGCCGCCGAGCTCAACCTCGACCGAACGCACACCTTTCTCGACCAAGCGCCTAGCGAGCATGCATCCTTTAGCGAACTTACTATCACCGTAAAGTTTGTGGGCAACGGGAGTTTCGTCTGAGAGGTCAAAAGCAGAGAGGTCCTCACTTTTCATGAGTTTGACAGCGGAGTCGTAAACCTCGCTGTAGGCTCTCACAGTTTTGTGACCGGCGTGGTATTTGGCGTCAAACTTAGTGTCCAATAACTTGCGGAGATCTAATTGTTTCTTAAAGTCGGACTCAGTGACTTTCCTACCTTTTGCTGAGTTCTTTAGCCCCTCAGTAGGACTACCAACAGGAAGTGGCTGGAGGCTTGGTTCTAGAAAGCCTGCTCCAGGATGGTCATTACCACAGCTGATAGTGACATAGGAGGGTAGGGTCTCGTTGAGCGGTGAGCTTAGCTTGTTGACCCAACCGCCAGCAGTGGGGTGCACAATCGAGGAGCGCTGAGTGTAACCTGTGCGCATGAAATATCGGCCAGGACCATGTGCACCCTGGGTGGAATTCATCGAACGAATGATGGCAAGTTTGTCCGCCTGTTTGGCGAGCCTCGGCAGCCAGTGGCCTAATTGAATACCATTGACATTGGTTCCAATAGCACGGGTGTCGCCCATGATGGATGAGCCGGCTTCAGCTTTTGGATCAAAGGTGTCGATATGGGTCATGCCTCCGGACATGAAGAGGTAGATAACGTGTTTGGCTTTACCTCCCCCAGCAGCCTTGATCGCGGCATTTGCGGCGCTGAGTGGTGAGTTGAAAAGTGTGGCCATTGAGCCGCCCAGAGTGACACCAAAACATGTTTGTGCAGTACGGGCGAGGAAGGCGCGGCGGTCGAGTTCAGACATAATAAGTGGCAAGTTTGTTGATTACTGGATGAATAGGAAACGCTTCGAGTTAAGCATAGCTTTGGCGAGAATCTTTATATCTTGTCGGCTGCGACTCACATACTTGAGGTCGATCCGTTCCTGCTTTGACGGGTATTTATTATAGATAGAAAGGAAAAGCACATCGAGCCGTTGATCTTCACGGCGGGCAGACCTCATTTGGTTCGCCATTTTGCCTTTCTCGCTAGTAATACGTTCGATCTGTTTGCCGTTGAGCATGATCAATGCTTGTGGGATTGATGCATGAGTGTGTTGAGCATCCGTGGTCACACGGTCAGATGCTCCAAAGTCACGCGGGAAGCTACCGGCTTTGAAAGGTGACGACATCTCTGAAGCTCTGAGTAATTTTTTATCGTTCACTCTGAGGTTTCTCATTGGAATCATACTCATCTCCATCTTTTGCTCGGCTTGTACTTTGTCGCGAACTTCTTTTATCTTTTTGTATATTTTGCTCAGCTCTCGGCCTATTTTGGCTACCTCATTTTTGTTGCCAGAACTATTTGCCTTATCTTTCTTGAGACGAAGATCTCGCGCCATTTGTTGGTACTTTCTTGTGGAGTCCTCTACTATATCGGCCTGATCATCGAGAACGATAATCTCAGCTGGAGTGGCTGTAAGAAGGTTGTTTATTGAGACTGTGTATTGCTCCCACTTTTTTTGCTGGGCTATATTTTCAAGCTTATCGATATTACCTTTTTCCATGGTGAGCAGTGAGTCGTAAATCTGCTCGGCACTCATCCGTCTCAGTAGTGGGCCTCTGAAATCGTGGACGCGTCCATCTGTGATTTCAAAGTTACATGAGGCACGCTGGAATAGTTTTGTGTGGAAAATTACTCTTAGAGTCTCGCGGGTGTCATAATCTGATGCGTAGAGGATTTGTACCAGAGTATCTAACACCTCGGGGTGCGACATATTACTGCGATCTGTCCAGTTGTCGACAGGCTCGACTAATCCATATCCCTGGGCGTGCTTCCAAAGGCGATTAGCAAAAACTTGGGTAAACTGAGAATTAGATTTCGAGGTGATCCAAGTGGCGAGTTGCTCATGTGGAGCTACTTTACTATCTGTTGCTGAATTGGGTAGGTTACCAAATAATACTTGAGGCGCGACCACATCGCCAGGTTTTCCATCATTATACTGATAGTCGGCTGGCAGCTTGAGATTTTTGTTAGTCGCGGTACTAGTGGCGTTCTTATTGAAGTCTCTAAAGAGTGTGTAGAGGTCGCGGGACTCAGTTTTAGATAGTTTTTGACGCTGTCTTTTACCTTTCTTACTCACTGATCCAGATTTTTGCTTGGTGTTTTTGTTGATTTTATAGGACACTGTCTCGCGGATTTTTTCACGTGCCGATTTGCTACGATAATCGACCTGTGAGCCAAAGGCAGCAAGTTGGTAATATTGCTTTTGTGTCCAGTCCTCGAATGGATGGTCGTGGCACTGGGCGCAACCAATCTGGGTGCCTAGAAATATTTTCACAGTATTTGAGATATTATCGAGCAACATACCTCGGTCGCGCAGGTGATAGCCTACTGCTGGTGTTTCTGAGCAATGGCCAGTCGCAGAAAGCATCTCGAATACCATTTTGTCGTATGGCTTGTTATCAGTTACAGCTTTCTTTAGCCAGAGGTGCCAACCTAGCCCAAATTGGTCACGATTTGTCTGAAGGCGTAATAGGTTGGCGTAAAAGTTAAACATCTGGGAGTCAAACCCAGGCGAATAGATGAGTGTGTCTATCAAGTCGGAGCGCTTTTCGGGTGACTTGTTGTCGAGAAAGCTCTTGGTCTCTTGAAATGTTGGGATGCGGCCAATGATCGCAATGTAGGATCTACGTAAAAATGTAGAGTCATCAATGACCGGATTAGGCTTGATTCCCTTGTCCTTGTTTGCCGTTTCGATGATGTAGTCCAACTCAGCAGCTGAATTGGTGATCATTTGCAGGGGTAGCTCTTTTGCATGAGAAATGCATAGGCTGCTGAGGAGCACTCCTGTACTTAGGAGAAGGATTCGAAGATGGAAAAAGGACGTCATATAGCTTTGAGTGGCAACGATTCAGTTATAAGGGCACCTCCGGCAACTCCCGCTGTCGGTGTGTGAGTTATTAATTCTTTAAATTTGCGAGCGTAGCTCGTTTTTGAAGATAGGCCCCCTTCGGGCTGGAAAGCCTTTCTGCGCAAGGCTGCGT
>JBLHPP010000117.1:0-7673 GCA_047624385.1 Crocinitomicaceae bacterium | reverse complement strand
GCTGACTTCAGCTAGCACGTAGAGCAATACAAGTAGGCAACTGAGGGGTTTCATCACAAAAAAAATCCGAGTTCCCATTGGCTGGTGAACTCGGACTGTAAATTCTTTCTTAAGAGTCTTAGCTCTCGCCTTTTGCTCTTGGTTCGCGGGCAACTGTATCAGTGGCGCCGGAACTTGTTACGAATGGGCCGCCTTCCATTGGAGCTACGCCAGTGAACGCCACATCAGGCATCACCGTCGGCTTACCCGCTAGAGGAAATTCCTTGCGCAATGGGTGGTATGGATAACCTTCCCACATGAGGATACGTTTGAGATTTGGGTGATTAGCAAACTTGATTCCCATCATGTCGTACACTTCACGTTCGTGCCAATCAGCAGTCTTCCAAATATCGACAACACTCTGCACGTCCTCGTCTTCAGCCACTGGAGCTTTCACCCGGAGGTGCTGGGAGTTATCCACAGATGCAAGTTCGTAGACCATCTCAAATCTTGGGTGGACCGACTCGTGGTCGACGCTACAGATATCGATAAGGAAATCGAAACCTAACTGTTCTTTGCAATGCACCATCACATCGTGCAGAGCACTCAATTCTACTAGCACTGTGCTCTCGCCGCGAAATTCTTTCTTGCCAAGAATCTTCTTACCAAAGGCGGATTCTAACTTTTCTACAAATGGACTCATCTCTTAAACTTGTTCAGGTTCAGGCGTTCTCTTGAGATCCATAGTGGATTCTTCTTTGTCTATCTTATCCTGCAGCTTCAGCAATCCTTCAATCAAGGCCTCAGGACGTGGTGGACAACCCGAAATGTACACATCCACTGGGATCAACTTATCGATCCCTTGGAGAGTTGCGTAGCTGCGGTACATTCCACCAGAAGATGCGCATGCACCCATGGCGATACACCATTTTGGTTCCGGCATTTGGTCCCAAATGCGCTTCACTGCCAATGCCATTTTATAGGTCACTGTGCCTGCCACAATCATGACGTCTGCCTGACGTGGAGAAAATCGCATTACCTCTGCACCGAAGCGAGAAATATCGTAGCGTGAGGAAGCCGTAGCCATCAACTCGATCGCGCAACATGCGAGACCCATTGGCATCGGCCAAAGTGAGTTTTTCCGCATCCAGTTGATCGCGGCATCGAGCTGGGTGAATGTTATGTTGCCTTCGATCTTTGAGTCGTAGGCGAAATTTGTGTTATTAGGATCTGAAGAAACCATGGGAACTATTTGATTCGGGTGTCACTCTAGTAATCGACTCTAGAGCTACAAGTTAAATATTTAGGAATTGGCGGATTCTGGAGATTCTTCGTTTTCGATAAAATCGATTAATGAAGGAATCGCGTGTTCGAAGACCTCGCCGACTTGCTTATAGGCGAGCTCTCCCATGCCAATAGGGTCTGGCACATCCATGCCTGACTTACCATTGATTTCTAGAAAGTCACAGACTAAGTAGCATTTATCTACATAGTCAGGAAACCTACTAGTCAATGTATAGAGGTGGGACTCAGTCATGGCAAAAACATGGGTAGATTCCTCTAGCATTTGCTTTGTCACAGCGCGACTTTTGAAACTATCGAGCGCTGCCCCACGACGATCGAGCTCATCTGCCGTTTCTGGGCTGATGCGATCACCATCATAGGCTGCCACCCCAGCGGAACCGAGTGAGACCAGCAAACTATTGTCTTTAGATGCTTTACGAAAAATACCTTCGGCCATTGGGCTCCGACATGTATTGCCGGTGCAGACGAAGAGAACGCGTTTTTCTGAATCCATGCCGGAAAGTCACAGCAGATCGCAAACAATTCAAGCTGGAACTTTGTCTTCCATTACCCCTTTTACTCTGGGTTGCCGATACAACACTACCGACCATCCTAATAAATCCTGATTGTATTCCCCCCTCTGCCTTTATGAACCAGTTAGCTCTTGCCTGTAACGATAGATTACAGAATGGTCTTTAGCATGAACGAAACCTTCCGACCGAAGCTCATCAACCTCACCATGCGAGACGGCCAACAGTCCACGCTCGATGCCGCTGACTGGCTCTTCGAATCGTACGACTACGCCAAATTTATAGCAGCATGTCGTAAGGCTGGGTTCGAAGGTGCGGAGGTCTCAGGTGGTCAGAGTTTTCAAATAGCCATCAATCGCGGCTACAACCCCTTTATTGTCCTCGGTGCTTTGAGCCACGGTCTGCTCAAAGCTGAAAGTGATGGTGAATTCGAGCTGCAAATGCTTTTCCGCGGCGCCAACGCGCTCGGGTTTCGCCACTACGATAAGGATGTCATCGAGATCATCCTCCATGAATTCATTAAGCACGGAATCACGAAAATCCGCTTTTTTGATGCTCTAAACGACATTGAAAACTTAGAGCTGCCTGAGTCAATCAAGGCTGCTGATGGAGTGACTCTGGAGGGTGCCATTTGCTTCACTCATTATTCTGAGGCCCCGGCTAGGTATTCCGATACCTACTTTTGCCGATACGCCGAAGCTCTGATTGATGCTGGCTACAATGCCATAGCCATCAAGGACATGTCAGGCCAGCTCACTGCGGACCGCGTGGCCAGCTTGGTTCCCTCATTACTTACTATTCTCACACCAAAGGGAATCCCACTTAGCCTGCATTGTCACTCGACTAATGAGGGAAGCTCTAAAAGCACTATCCGCAAAGCTATCAGCTATGGCATTCACGCCATCGAGACTGTAGAAGGCGTTCTCTCAGGAGGCTCAGCCCACCATGCTCTTTCTACTGTCGCACCAGAGCTCATAACCGATTCTACTGCCTACCAACAACTCACTCAAAAGACGACTCAGCTATGGGGAACCAAGCCCGTCCGCAGGGACCAGGACATTCCACAGCTACTCAAAGAGCAACTCTGCGCAGCTGGCGTCCCAGGTGGAGCCATGCCTTTTGTCATTCGCGATCTAAAGCAACAAGAGTCTGCTATCCGAGCCAAATATTTAGCCTCTAGTAAAAGTTCAAAGAACCCAGATGAAGCTAAGGATATTGATACATTTCTGGCCATCGTGGATGTCTTCATCCAAGAACTGAAGCGGGTTTGCCAAGACGTTGGCTTGCCACTATTAGTCACTCCGACTGCAGATATTTGCTGCAAGCAAGCGATCATGAACTTAGCTATGGGTAGCTCCCCCTACTCTGACTCATTGGCCGACCGCTACCTCAACCGCAGTGGCCAGCCAAATCCTGATTCCCGTTTCGCCAAGCTCGTGCTCGGCTACTATGGAGAACTCAAGAGCTACGATGACGAAGGTTCAGTCCACCGCTCGCCACCAGAGGTAGTCAGATTCTTCGAAGCCAATAACACACTCCAGCTTAAGGCCACTGAAAACCATCCATCTCAGAGTCTAGGAGGAGATGACCTCAGAACCGCGCAACATGCAGCATGGCAACTAATTCAAAAAATGGGGGCAAATGCCCTGTCATTTGCTAGCTTTGATCAGCTCACTATCCTCTACGCACAGAAGCCGGCAGCCGGCCTGCATGCTCCGGATCCAATTTTAAAAGCGGTCGAGGCCTACTGTGAGCGCTCAGAGAGTGCGAAGATCGACGGCAGAGGACGCACCTTTCCTGATTATGAGACACTAATGGGACCCATCCTCAACTGTCTGGGTGCCATGTTCGCACTCGATCCCGAACTCAATCCTAGAGACATTCCAAACTTTAAGCTCAAAGAATTAGGAACCAACCTCTGCAACCGACTTTTTGACATCTACATCGACCTCCCAATATGGGCGAGAGTCACGGTATTGAACAACCACCTTTCTAAACTCCTTTCGTCCTCACACATCTCAGAAGAATTGAAGGTTGCTGTTCGCCACGTGAGTGAGACGCTTACCGAGCTCGACCTCCGACCAATCAGACAGGAGAAAGAAAACCTCGGCGAAGCCCTCGGCCAATTCAAAGAACTGTCTATCAATCAGCTATTCAACAGTCTTGCTCTTATAAATAGCTTTATAAATGACGTTGCCAAATATGCGACTAATCCTAAAGCATACGCCGAGCGAAGCATCGGCATTAGCGATATCAACAACCTCTCAAAGCCAGCTAAAAATGGATTGAAGCTTAGTCCATGGGAAGCTCACATCCAATTGAGCCTCACCGGTAAATACCTTCGCCTTGAGGCGGACTTCGTTCGCCGTTCCGAACTCTGGAAGGTTTAAATAGTAGCTTTTCTAGTCCATCGACACTTCTTGTTACCATCACATAATTTCCATGTTATTGATTGTCGTCGATTTATACAGAATTTAGCGTTTTTCGTCTTTTTCGCGGTAGAAAGTACTTCATCGTTCCAGAATAATCTGTGTGATCAGCGAAATCTGCGGTGGCAACTCGTCTCAGCGGGCTGGCTGGAACCTCAAAAGTTGCCTTAAAGTTACTGCCGAGCTGGGGCTCAGCGCTCCCAGCAATCATTCGTGCGATTAGTGAGATTCGTGGTAAAGATGCTTCATCATTCTAGCCCTTTAGCATTTTTCGTCTTTTTCGCGTTAGAAAAGCTTCATCGCTCCAGAATAATCAGCATGATTTACTAGCCCCAAAACTATTGATACATTTTCAATTTCATGCTACTAGCTCAATTGAAATCGCATCACAAAATCGCTTAACTGTGAACGATCTAAACACTACTTTACAAAAAACTAATGAACATCGGCATCCCAACAGAAATTAAGAACCAAGAGCATCGCGTATCCATGATTCCAGCATCAGCAAAGGACTTAGTGAAGCGTGGCCATACTGTTTACGTTCAAAAAAATGCTGGAGTAGGTGCCAGCTACAGTGATGATCAATACATCGCTTGCGGTGCAATCATTCTCGACACAGCTGAGGAAGTTTTTGCAAAGTCCACTCTCATCGTAAAGGTGAAAGAACCCCAGCCTTCTGAGATTGCTATGCTCACAGCTCAGCATATTCTCTTTACCTATCTCCACCTTGCAGCAGACAAGTCACTCACTGAGTCGCTCGTGGCTACCGGTTGTACTGCGATTGCCTATGAAACTATCGAAGTGAATGGTCACCTTCCATTACTCGAACCAATGTCCGAAATCGCAGGTCGTATGTCAGCTATTGTTGGCAGCTATCATCTAGCCAAGCACAACAATGGTCGCGGCACACTTCTCGGAGGTGTTCCCGGCGTTGCCCCTGGTCGCGTCGTCGTCATCGGTGGCGGCACAGCTGGCGTCAATGCAGCCCGTGTCGCCAAAGGCATCGGAGCTGACGTCACCATCCTCGAGGTTGACTTCAATCGTATGCGCTTTCTCGATATCACCATGGAAGGGACTCACACAGTCTACTCCACTGAAGCAAACCTCAGCGAACTCCTACCGAGAGCCGACCTCGTCATCGGTGCGGTTCTCGTACCGGGAGCTGCCGCACCTAAACTCGTTACAAGAGAGATGCTCAAGCTGATGCAACCGGGCAGCGTGTTTGTGGATATAGCTGTCGACCAAGGCGGCTGCGCAGAAACCACTCGCGCCACTACCCACGAAGAGCCAACTTACATCGAAGAAGGCGTGGTTCACTACTGTGTGGCAAACATGCCTGGAGCATACTCGCGCACTGCAACTCAGGCGCTCAATAACGTCACCCACAACTGGACTGCCCTCATCGCCGGAGATGGTATCGCAAGCGCTATTCTTAAGCGCCCGGAGCTAGTTAATGGTATCAACTGCATCAAAGGGCGACTCACTTATGAGGCCGTAGCAAACGCCCACGGACTCCCCCTGTCATCAGCTACTGACAACTTAACAGATTAATTCAAACATGCATTGGTGGTCACATAACTAGACCATCACTGGTGTCATGAACCCGCTGTAGGAAATTGCAGCGATTGCAAAGCTCTAGGTGCAGCGATAGGCCCTCATAGAGAAGATCTGATTTTTTTTTGATCGCTTATAAATCAATAGGTACACCACTTTTCTTCAGATATTTTCTGACTCATAAATCTATGGGTATTGTATGACTCGTGAATCTATGAAACGCATAAGTTAACCTGACCCACCACGCTACTAAACGGCGGGCACGTCCAACAACCGATAACTCACATGCTCCGCTATCGCTCCGATGAGAAGCTATCTTTGGGGTTCGTTAAGTTTATTTGAGGAACTCAGCCACCTCCTCATCATCCCAATCGTATTGAGGACGATGCCAAGTCTTAAAGATGATATATCCATTATCTGAAAACCTCCAATGCGTAAGGCTTCCTGTCGCTAGAACTTGGAGGACTTCTAACAATGGAATATCCTGATCAATCAAATCGATATCAACTTTTTCGTGACCTCGATCCATATTAGGGTGCTCATGACGTTCGATAATCAATGGCAAATGAGGATGTTCAGGATAACGCTTCTCAAGAGACTGATTGATTACTCTCAAGACTTCTATTAAGTTTCCCTCATCCACTACGTCGCCAGAAATCACAATATTATCAATGTCGACAGCGTCTACTATAGGCAGTGTAACTTCATTCTTTTGGCACCCCGTGATACCAAGAACCGCAGTTATAACAATTAATCGGAGTATTGGTTTCATTTTAGCGAACGTCAAAGCGCATGCACCCCTACCAGTGGGGGCGCACGTCGATCACGGGGTTAAGGTTAAAACTACGGGAAATCATGTAAACAGGGCGGCTGGTAGGGGTTGTCATGTCGCGTCTTGTTCGGTCTCTTGGATTGCTGAGGCTCGCAATGAAATATCGTAGCAAGAATGTCGATACTCATCGAACCACAAGAAAGTAAAGGTGCTGCGCTTACACTTGACGCATTCGGACTCAACTACAGCATTCATACCACTCCTGATGTTCCTGTCACTCAGATCAATCTTAAATATCAGTGCGAGAGCGTTCCGCGTCTCATCGGGCGTACGTTCTTGCCAGCCCCAAGCAGCGTCAAGCATCTGCTTGAACTTGATCGTCAGTTCGGAGCCACAGTGAGGGCATTCGAAATTGTAGGTGGCCTTATCGGTCTCCCATCCGTTGAAGAACGATTCTCTTTCTTTGAGTGGCTGAACGAGTTTCATTTTCTGACCGAACGTTAGAGAGTGGAGGCCGAGCAAAGCGAGGTCATTCCACCACGACTTGTTCTGCCTTAATTTTGCGAGGGCGAGGATTATCCCATTCGCCTACCAGACCAAAGCTTGAAATTGCAACCAGCCCGATACACCACCAGACCATAAATCCCATTCCATCAGCATCTATTCCCGGCCCGCTCTCCATATTCATCCACAAGAGCCACGATGCATGATGGGCAATGGATATACTCCAGAATACGCGCGGCGACACCCAGTGATAGCGCCCCTTAAATACTCTGATTATCCAACCGCTCCAAATCCAGTATCCCACAGTTGCCAACACAACCATTAAAACCGAATACACGGCGTGATTGTAACTTATAAAATCGCCAGTTAATACGAGGAAAAGGTGCATGTAGCTGAGGGAAGCAACGTATGCCCAATAGATCCCAACGATGCTGAGAATGGCGCATATGGATTTCATTTTTCAGCAGAACGTAAAGCACACCAATCTCGGATCCTCAGTGCACTTAAAGTTTTGGGTTATGGTGTAAATTGTCATATAAATAGGGCTCTCGCAGCTGATCCGAGATTGGGTGCAGCGTCTCATAAGATGATTTTGTAGCACAAATAAGACTTAATTGATAA
>JBLHPP010000116.1:0-7687 GCA_047624385.1 Crocinitomicaceae bacterium | reverse complement strand
AGCCCATTCTCGGCACAGCGCCCCAGGAGCACCCACCACTTCGACCTCAGTAAATGCCCAAAACAACCTTCCTACATAAATAACTTGCATAACCTTCTCATGGAAGACGCTGCACCCAACCACTGACACGTTCTAGAGTCCTATTTTTATGCCCATTTCAACATCAACCCAAAACTTAAAGTACACTGAGTGTCAGTGGTCGGTGTGCTTTACGTTATACAATAGGATATATATATGAATAGAAACGATAAGACTGTTGGTTACAGCGCATTTATTTTATTTGAAGACGCTTACCTCTACAATGAAGATTCTTGCTTTATAATTAGCACAAAAAGTTCAATGATTGAGCTCTTAAATGATTTAGACTATTCGAAACAAGAGTACAAGGTAGAAGAAGTGTCACTTGATATGATGAAGTCAGATTATGGCGTATCTTGTGGGCGTTATATTTTAGACAAAAAGTCATTCGAAAATTTTAAAGAAATTACACGTAACATTGATATGCCATTTAAATTTAAACCAAACGAATATGACGAAGAACTAATTGACCTAGATCTATAATTTTGTATAACAAGAAGATGAACTGAATATGGTATTTCCGCTGCGCTCCAAAACCATATAGGTTATCTAAAATGTTCTACAAGAAATGAAACATTCAGAAGACGTCACAGTCCGCTTACGATATGGAGTTTTTCCTATTGGCTTGATATTTCTAATCTGGTTGTTTGCTGGGCTGCTTACCTTTTTTTCAATTTACGATGGTGTCTTATCAGTGGCCTTTACGTGTATTTCAGTAGCGCTTTGTGTGGTATCACTCTCACTCTTTCTGTTTAGACCATATGCTATTGCGACCAAGCAATCTGTCAGATTGGTATCTCTTGCTTCAGACGGTATTTTCCGTGAGATGACTATTGAAGAATTTAAGAGTCACGCTAAGAGCTGTAAGTGGTTTATTCGTGATTCAGATATGACTCGTTACGAAAACCTGTCACGATCGGAAGCTAACTAAATCGTAGAACCCCAAAGATAGCTTCTCATCGGAGCGATAGCGGAGCATGTGAGTTATCGGTTGTTGAACAGGCCCGCCGTGGAGCTGCTGGTGTTCTTCAGGAAGTTCTATGCGTTTTCCTTTGAGGTCATATGGGGTAAGCGTTCGTACCTGATTCAGGGCTCAGACAATATATGGAGGTAGGAGTTGGTTAAAGAGTTGCAGCGTATAGAGGCGTTCTATGGTCATCGATCAATCCTGTTCCACACCAGCACCAGACTCCCGTTACCGATCGCTTAAATTGCAACCGTAGTATTGTGTGACTGACTATCATAGAATCATCAGGTTTTGCTCTGCGGCTCTGCGCGAGAAATGAATACAGAGCCTCGCGCAGAGACGCCGAGTTTTTTTAGTGTTGAGCTAGCTAACAAGCCCTAGCCGGGTCGGCGTCCGCAGAGACATTATTAGCCTATGCTAGTATGGACGAATCCGCTGGATCCAGGTCTGTAGGAATAACTATTCTAGAATTTCAAGGATTGGAGGTAGGCAATGAGATCGCGGATTTCTTTCTTACTAAGAATATGACCCATAGGAGGCATGGTGGACATAGCGCTCGAAACCGAAGCAATGTCATCACGCGAGTGTGTCGACTCCTTGCCGTCGGCGAGATTGGTGATCGTGATCGAATCGGGAGTATCCTTGGCAAGCATACCCGCAAGTAAGTTGCCATCCTTCATAGTCAAAGAAACCATGCCAAAGCCTGAGGCGATCCGGGCATTCGGTACGATCAATGATTCCAGCAGGTAGGCTGCATCGTGCTTTTTGCCAGCGTCCTTGAGATTGGGCCCCGCGACTCCGCCCTTGCTGCGATTGGGGTCAGCTTTGTGGCAGCGGGTACACTGCGCAGCCCCATGGCCGTATAAGACGCCACGTCCTTTGCCGATGTCCCCACCAGCAAGCGTTACCTGGAAGGCGGCAAGTGGATCGTCCTTGGACAGTTTAGCCTCGTAGGCCTCAAGTGCTTTGGTCAAGGCTGGGTCACCGGCCGCTTTCGCCGCTTCTAAGATGTCGAGATGAACTGCGATCGGCTGTTTCTCTATGCTCTTCAACATGCCTAGAATAGATGCGGTAGCCTTCTTGTCCTTGATGGAGGCAAGCGCCCGAATCGCGATCTGTCGGTCGAAGGACGATTTACTTTTGAGCATTCTCTGAGCTTCTTCTAGAGCCACTTTGGAAGACAGCTTGGTGAGGGCTTGCAGGCTAGATCGGCGCACTTCTGGCTCGTTTGCTAGTGTGCTTTTCTGCAGAGTTTTGATCAACTTACTGTCTTTATTTTTAAGCAAGTTTTTGAGAGCTGCAAGACGCACCTCACGGATATTGTCGTCATTGAGCAACTGGGCGCGCAGGGTTTCTAGGGTAGGGGAGACACCGAATTTATTTCCGGTCTTCAGCACCTCAGCTAGGACTATACCGTTTGCCTTATCAAGCAGCCTCTTTAGGCTTTTGGTAATCTGCGGGCGCACAGTTTCGAGACTGCGGTCGCCGGTGATTGGGCGGATTTTTCCAGTGGTCGGGTCTGCTGCTGGAGGCTTCTCCCAGCGGGCCAGTTGGAACAGGCACTCGATCCGGCTGTTGTCAGGAAGTTTTTCGTTTTCCGCCATGGCAATCAGGGACAGGATGCCCTCGGGCTTGCCCAGACGAACGATGGAGTTGATGATACGGTAGTCGATAGGGACCGAAGATGTTCCCACTAGCTGGGTCTGCGCCGCCAGCGCTGCACGTGCACCTTCGATGTATCCATCGTTGATCGCCTGAACGGTTTCAATCACTAGCGATGGATCAGAGTCTTTAAGAAAATCAGCTATACCGGGGTCTCCGAGGCGGCGGAGGGCGATGATCAGGCCAAGGCGCACTTCCGTCGATTTGTGATTCTTGAACTTTAGTAAGTCCTCTGCGGTATTGTTGGCTTCCGCGATCAGGCGAAGTCCATTCACTGCACCGTGGCGCAAGTAGGCGTCGCCATTGGAATTCTGTTCGAGTACCTTGATGAGATGAGGAACGTCATCCCGATGTCCCAGCTTGCCCAGCGCGATGGCTGCCAGCATCCTGGTGTTGGGTTGCTTGTCAGCGAGTCGCGTGATGAGTGCCTTGCGGCCAATTTGTGCGGCCGAGTCTCCCAAGGCCTGTGACGCTTGCCCGCGCACTCGCCAGTGTGCGTCGCGGGTCAGTTTTACGAGTTCTTCGGTCGAGGCCTTGTCCTTGTGAACGCGGCTCAGCTGGCCGAGTCCCCACACGCCGTGTAGTCTGGTAACCAGCGGATTAGACTCAGCTGTGGCCGCGACGAAATGCGCGCGGTTTTTCACCGAACTAGCGAGGGCAAACTGTGCTCGCTGACGTACCCGCAAGTCTTGGTGCTGTAGAAGCTTGGCTAGTTTTTCTGGGGAAAGTGAGTCAAAGCCATTGGCGAAGAGTGACTTCACTTCGGCTACCACTGGCTTGGCGGTCTCGACAGGATTATGAAACACGAAAATCGTGCCAAAATCGTAGGTCTTCCAGCCACCGGTGAAGTCGCTGACGTAGACCTTTCCATCATAGCCAAATTCGATGTCGGTGTTGAGGAATCCCTTAATAAATGTCTCATCGCGAGCCACCTTGAAGCCGGCTCCCTTTGGGCTCATCTCGAACCCAATGACCTCGCTACCGCCGCCACGATAATCGCATACGAAAAAGTTGTTATCCCAGTTCTTGGACAGCCCGGTACCAGGATTATAGGCCAGACCAGAGGGCCCCACGCTCAGGTGTCCTGCTGGCGGAAGGAAGGCATTGGGACGGTTCTTGGCTTCTATTTCCCACCACGACTCTGCCATCCACGGTGTCTCGTGCCTACGTGTGACATCAATGGCGTGTGGCCAGTTGCGGAAGCTTTGGTTGCCGCGGTTCCAACCGGACATCGCACCTTCCACCATATGTACCACTCGTGCTTTGTCGCCCATGTCGGCGTTGTTATCGACAGAAAAGGCGACCCCGTATTGATCAAACGCGATCTCCTTTGGGTTACGAAGGTTGTAGTGGACTACCTCCAGCTTGCTGCCATCGGGTTCCATGCGGAAGATGGCACCACCATATTGATCGTAGAGGTGGCGGCCGTCGGCAGTCTTAAGATCGTATCCGCGGTCTCCGATGGTGAAATATATGCGGCCATCCGGGCCGAAGGTGAAGCCGTTGAGGTCGTGGCCGCTCAGGCTCACGCTGATGCCATAGCCTTCCTGCAGCGAGGTTCTCGCGTCGGAGACACCGTCCCCGTCCTTATCCTCCAGCACCCAAACATGGGGAATGCAGGCGAAATAGACTTTGCCGTTCGCTGCCATGATACCAGCTGCCGTTCCGTCGAGCGGATCATTGAAACCGTCTGCATAGAGCCACGAACGTTCCGCCTTACCATCGCCGTCCTTGTCTTCGAGCACCCGGATCTTCTCGGCATGCTCGGTGTAGTAGCCGGGCTTCTTTTTATCGGCATATTTTTCGTAGAGTGCTAGACGTTCAGCTGTGGTCTTCAGGGCGACCTCGTCGCGCAGCCAGTGCCAGTTACGACGGTTGTCCTCGATCCCACGGTCGAAGCGGTGGGTTTCGGCAACAAACAAGCGGTTCTGCTCGTCCATCGAAATAGCTGTCGCGTTGAGAACATCCGGTTGGCGGGCGAAGATTCCAGCTTTCATGTCGTCTGGGTAGGTGATGGTGGCCAGGATAGCCTCGTCGGACTCAATCACTTTCACTGGATCTTCGCTGGCGGTCCCTTCGATTTTTCCAGCCGCCGCACCGGGGACAGCAGAAAGGGGTGACATGGACAGAATCAGTAGCGTGGATACTGCGATCACATAGTGGTGAGATAGAAGAATTTTCATAATAGATTGATTGCTAAGAAGTTACTTTTTGTAGGGAGGCGAGAGAGAATGGGCGCATATGCAGTCGGCACACAAACAGATACATACAGCAATATGTTTTCTTTCCACTTCGTTATTTTTTCTGTTTTTGTGCAAAGAAGTGATGCGTGGCCTTTTGGGGGATATTGTTCAACAAGGTTCTAGTTTGTTGGCCACGAGCTGGGATTCCCCACTATTTGGTATACCCTCAGCATGGGTTTACTGAGCAGCCAGTGGGAAGTGAGTCGTAAAAAGTCGTTCATCCTCATTATTAACACAGACTGGAGTATTCGCGAGAGTTCTCTAGATTTCTAAGAAGCTGTTCTCCTTTTTTACTACCAAGAGTTGATTGTCTGGGATTGTTCGCTAGAAGAAAGGCATGGATATCGGCGAGATCAAAAAGGTGCTTAGCGATGCGGGGGTCACACCATCGCGTCAGTTAGGTCAAAACTTTCTCTGCGACGCAAAAGTGGCACGGAATATTGTCGACCAACTGAACCCTGATAAAGATGATATCGTTGTTGAGTGTGGGCCGGGAACTGGCGCGCTTACTGAGCATCTTGTCGGACGTGTGAAAAAGGTGATTCTTATCGAGTATGATGCTCGCCTAGCCGAGTATCAGACGAACAAGTACGCCAACAATCCTGATGTCGAAGTTCACCATGCTGATGCGGCTCGTTTCGATATCCGAGACCTCTTTAAATATGGCCCGATCAAGTTATTAGGCAATCTTCCATACTCAGCGGGTGGCGCGATCATGCGTAACTTTATGAAGCGACCAACGATGGTCTCGCGTGCGGTTCTCATGCTACAGAAAGAATTTATCGACCGAATCATCGCCGTGCCAAGAACCAAGGATTACGGAGTTTTGACTCTACGCATGCAGAGCGAGTGGGTGAGCAAGCCTGTGATGTTAGTGCCGCCTGATGCCTTCACCCCACCGCCGAAGATCGATTCCACCGTGATGGTTTGCGAGCCGAAGCCTGAAGAAGATCTGCCTAATTACGATGCGCGTTTATTTGATGAACTCATTCGCCGTGGGTTTTCCCAACGCCGCAAGCAAATCAAAAAACAACTTCCCGATCATCTCGCGTGGGATGACGTGGCAGCAAAGATGGGGCTCAAACTGACCGCCCGAGCTGAGGAAATTTCTCTCGAAGACTGGATTGAGATCACACGACTCTACGACGATCATCCGCTCAAGAATATTCCTCAGAAAGACGACGAGATTCTTGACGTGGTTGACGAGAGTGATGAAGTTGTCCGCCAAGTGACTCGCAAAGAAGTGCACGCGCAGAACCTTACTCACCGGGCTGTGCATATGTTCGTATTCAATAAGAACAAAGATATCCTTCTACAGAAGCGATCAATGCTGAAAGACAAGTTCCCAGGCTCTTGGGATAGCAGTGCTGCTGGACACCTAGACACTGGCGAAAGCTATGGCGACTGCGTCGTCCGTGAGCTTGCTGAAGAACTCGGAATCGAAGGGGTAGATACCCAGAATATTGCAAAAATCCCATCATCTGAGAAGACTGGGTTTGAATTCATCGAGCTCCACATAGCACGCTACGACGGAGCACTTCGCTTTCCTTGTAGCGAGGTGTCGGCTGCCGAATGGTTCACCATGGAGCAAGTCCGTGAATGGGTCACAGCCAGACCCGAAGATTTCGCCTCAGGCTTCATCGAATGCTGGAACCTCTTCGAAGAGAAAATGGGCGCAGCGACAGGGGGATAGATAGCCAAAGGTTATACAGCATCGCCGAAATCTAGGGTTTAGAATTATTCATATCATTAGGGGGTTAAGATCACAGCTTCCTTCGCTTTGCCCGTGAGAGGGTAGCGAACAATATAGCTGTATAGGCCGACATAAATGTATTTCTCGTCAGATGCTATCGAGTTTGGGGAGCTACTGGGCCAAGTTTGATCTTGAACTACTGTACTGAGTTTTTTGTTGATAGTTAGACGATGAATAGCGCTTGATGTGGCAATTACAAAATCTCCTTTGGGTAATTGGCCTATAGCTTCAGCAGATTCGGGTAAAGTCATGAAGTTTTGAGCAACCCACTGTCGGTTTAACTTCTTAATCTCGATGATTGATCCTTCATTAGACCTCAAATGAGCAAGCCCTTCGGCTGCAAATATGCGATTTTCAACCACTATGAAGTCATTGACTGCGTGGTCTGAAATTTTTTTACGTTGAGAGCCGTCGTTATTGAACCAATAGATAGCTGAACCGAACTCACCCTGGTTGTAAACAGTGATCCAACCATCATCAGTCTTGATTGCTTAGAATGGTGCGACCTTTTTCGAATCGGCTAAGTCCACAGTAGCATCGAAGGGGAGTTTGTACTCGGCGAAATCGTCATGGATACTAACGGACACCCTGGACTTATCTCGCGAGACCGACCACGCAAAGTCGAAACCGTTTGCTGCTGTAGCAAATGGGTCGTCGGAAGTATGTTTTTCAATGAATAAAGACTTATCGACAATTTTCCATTTGGTGATGTCGGCTTCAAACGTTTCAGAGTCATTTTCTTCTGCTGGGCACATTGAGATAAGCAATGGAAAAATTGCGCAGAGAAAAGAGCTTCGGAATATGAATTGTTCGACTGGTGATTGTGGGGTCATAGCTGAGACGAAGTTAGTTGAGGCAGATCATTTCTAGCAACAAAAAAGCCGCCACACCTCAGTGATATCTACGGCAGTTTTAAAGTATCTAGTCGAGAAGCTTATGCTTCGAGCTCAGACGCCGCCTCGGTGTCTAAGAGGAACACCGAGT
>JBLHPP010000115.1:0-7780 GCA_047624385.1 Crocinitomicaceae bacterium | reverse complement strand
CCTCTCTCGATTTATACAGCATTACAGAATTTCTCAAAATGGTCAGAATGAAGAGCTTCAAAAATAGAGGGTAGTCGGATTCGCTTCGCCCACAGATTAAGGTTTGTTTTTTGTTGGTGAAACCTATTCGCCTAGCTCCAATAAATCATTAGCTATTAGAGAGACGCTGAACACTCCAGCACTCCCCAACTCCCCAACTTCTTAGTAATTCTGTCTAAGATCATCATCCCCGTTTCATCGTTCTGGCTAGAAGCTCAAAAATCATCGTATCCTGTGACGTATTTTAGCGGATAAAGTTTAGCTCATCTTCAGTGAGTTGCTCGCCGTGCACATATCGCGCTAACACCATTTTAGTGTCTATATCTTGCCGATCCGTGCGCTTCCAACGGTAACCCCAGCGCGACTCATCATCTTGACGAGCCTCATAGATCCAACCATCAGAATCGACCACTAGGTACTCCCGCTCGCGCACATCACACCACTCCAAGCGACGGTTAGTCTCAGCCAGCGAACTGGTAATACCCAACCATCCCTCTCGATTCACATCGTAATATTTCAGCGTTGATATTTCCATGAATCTAAATCTATAACTTCAAATATAGTAACACCTTATAGATCATTTGGAAATAGAAATATAGTTACCCCTGCCAAGATGAAAGCTACTGAATACTAGTTAGAACTCAGTAGTTAGCATCTTACTAGATGGAACGAATAGCTAACACGATGAAGCGAAATAATCCGTCTCAATGCTCACTAAAATAGGCTTAAATAATAGCCATAGGACTTGACCCCTAGATGCTTCCCTTTAAAAATCACGCTCAACTTTCCACAATTTTATGAAAATTCTAATGCTGCCATGGCTCACGATCCTAGCCCCTTTACTTGTTGCCTTTTCTGGTATTTCTAATGCCGCCACCAGCGATGCTGAATCCCCTCGCTTGCGTGAGAATTTTGATGCCGATTGGTTGTTTGTGAAGGGTGACCCCAAGGGCGCGGACGCTGTAGAATTTGATCACTCGCAGTGGCGTCAGCTCGACCTACCGCATGACTGGAGTATCGAGGGGCCCTTTGAAGAAAAAAATGCAAGCAAAGCACGCGGTGGCTATTTGCCAAATGGCACAGGCTGGTACCGCAAGACATTCAAACTCCCTGCTAATGCTGCAGGGAAAAAAGTATTTATCGAGTTTGATGGGATTTATATGAATGGAGAGGTTTGGATCAACGGTCATCGCCTCGGTAAGAGACCGTATGGGTATATTGGTGTCGAATACGATCTCACCTCGCATCTAAAGTTGGATGGAGACAATATTCTGGCGGTGCGTGTGGATGATTCACTGCAGCCATCATCGCGTTGGTACTCCGGCTGTGGGATCTATCGGCACGTGTGGATGACTGTTACTGATAAACTCCACGTGACACACTGGGGCACCCAGGTCAGCACACCTAAAATCACTGTAGAAAATGCCGAAGTGGCGGTAAAAACGACCGTAAAAAATGCACATTCTATGGCAAAAACAGTAACCGTGACTCAAAATATAGTCGACGCCAATGGTAAGCAAGTTGCCCGCGTATCTAAAGATATTGAGTTGGCCGCTGGTAAAGAAATGGTGGTTGATCAATCACTGAAGATTGCCACCCCAGCGCTCTGGTCACCTAAAGCACCAAATCTCTACAGCGTGCGCACCGAGCTACGTGATGGCAAGGTGCTCATCGATAATTATGAGAGCCCCCTCGGTGTGCGAACTGTAGTGTTCGACGCCGAGCGCGGAATGCTCCTCAATGGTGAGAGTGTCATAATGAAGGGTGTGTGTAACCACCATGACCTAGGACCGCTGGGTGCAGCGATGTGGGATCAGGCGCTTGAACGCCGACTGCGCATGCTCAAGGAAATGGGATGTAACGCGATCCGCACAGCCCACAACCCACCATCACCCGAATTGTTGGAAATCTGTAATCGTCTGGGATTTCTTGTCATTAATGAAACTTTTGACGAGTGGCGCCGCGGATGGGCTAAAGAAAAAGGCATACTCGTTGCCAGTAAGGAAAATAAAGGTAAATCCAAACACGGCTATAACCTACACTTTGATGAGTGGGCTCAAAGAGATCTCATTGACCATATCCGTCGCGATCGTAATCACCCGAGTGTGATTATGTGGAGTGTGGGTAACGAGGTTCCCGAGGCCCAGAAATACGGTGATATTGAAACGCTAAAAATACTACGTGACCTCAGTCATAAACATGACCCGACTCGTCTGGTGACAGTGGGCTGTAACTTTGTTGCCGGCGCTAACAAGAGTGGTTTTACAGAACATATGGATGTGGTTGGCTATAATGGCGGCGGTGACTCATGTTTCCAGTATGAGGCAGATCACGCGAAGTACCCGAAGCGCTTGATGTATGCCTCAGAGGTTCCGCACACTTTGCAAACACGAGGAGAATACCGGACGTTGGCCAAGTTCCGCATGAAAAAACACCAGCCTTCGCATATGAACAAAAAGGAAGTATTTCCTGAAACCAATATTTGGTACGAATCGGCATACGATAATGCCGCTGTGCGGATTAATGCACGTGATTCTTGGCGTCTGACCAAGAACCTACCTTATTTTGCAGGTGAGTTTCGCTGGACTGGGTTTGACTATATTGGTGAGTCCGGCGGTTGGCCGCGTGTGCTTGGTAACTTCGGTATCATTGACATCTGTAACTTCCCCAAAGACACCTACTATTTCTATCAGAGTCAGTGGACAGAGAAATCTATGGTGCACCTGTTACCACACTGGACGATGCCCGGCAAAGAGGGCTCTGTCGTCCCCGTCTGGTGTTACACCAACGGCGATAGTGTGGAACTTTTTCTCAATGATAAGTCACTGGGCGTTAAAAAATTCACGAAGGAGATGGATATGCATCTTGAATGGATGGTGCCCTATGCTCCAGGTGAGCTGAAAGCTGTGGCCTCCAAAAACGGCAAAGTCGTGGCAACCACTTCCAGGCGTACTGCTGGGCCAGTTGCTAAATTTACCATAAAAGCAGACCAAACAAAGCTGAGTCTCAAAAAGCGTGACCTTTCGTTCATCACGGTAGATATAGTCGATAAAGATGGCAATTTCTGCCCTAAAGGTGACCGCTGGGTATCGTTTGAGGTTGAAGGACCTGGCCGCGTGTTAGCTACCGGTAACGGTGACCCTATCAGCCACGAAAGCTTCCAAGCTGCCTCGGTAAAAGCCTTTAACGGCAAAGCATTAGCCATCATCGCTCCTACTGGAGAAGAAGGTGAGATTGTGGTGAAAGCGTATTGGACTAGCTATAGATGGGGAAATCCAATGGCCGAGATTAAAGTCACTGTAGAGAGTGGTCGTTAGGCCTTTAGCGTAAGTTTTTCCACGCGCAGTCGTGGCCTCAACAACGGGACACTTGTCCTTAAGTCGCTGCCAGTAAGAATGTGTTACAGTAGTCTATGGCAGCGCTTTCGTAAAAACGAGCAGACTAGCGTTTGTTATTCTTTGCAAAAAGCTGCTGGTGGGTCTCACGGTACCGACTCGGGGGGACTCCTTCGACCCGGTTGAATACCTTGTAAAAATGGTCGGCATCGCGGAAACCAGCCAGCGCGGCCACTTCTTTGATCGTAGAATTGGTCTGCGCCAGATGCTGCTTGGCGCGTTCGATCCGGAGACGTGCAATTTCACCGGATATGCTTTTCCCGAGTGACTTCTTGAATTTTCTCTCGAGCCCTCGCCGGTTGGTGGTGACGGCGCGCACCACATCAGACACGTTAATGCTGTGGTGACTGTTCTCTGCAATGAAGTGCAGCGCTCGCGAAACAATATCGTCATTGCAGGCATAGAGATCAGTGGATTGCCGCAGAACGAGTTCTGAGGGCGATATCAATAACGTCTTTTCAGGTAAAGTTTCGCCGTTCATGAGTCGCCCGAGTCTGGCAGCGGCCTGGTAGCCGACTTGGGCAAATCCCATATCGATACTCGTCAGCGTGGTGGGAGGTGACTCGCAGATGCTTATCTCGTTGCCGGTCCCTATCACAGCAACATCATCACACACCATGAGGTTGTTGGAGCTGCATATATCCAATAAATAGCGCGCGTGGAGGTCGCTACTCACTAAGATTCCGATGGGCAGTTCCCAGTTTTTCATCCAATTCTTGATGCTTGAAACAAATTCTTCCCATCCCGGCGCCGTGCCTAGCAGGCTGGTTCTCAAATACCGCTGCGCACTACAGCTGTATCCATGATCTGCTAGCGTTGTTCTGAATCCATCGTATTGCTGCCGAGCGCTGATGTCATTTTGGCAACCCATATAGCCAAAATTAGAGAACCCTCGGCTCAAGAGATGCTCCGCTCCCATTTTACCAGATCGGTTACAGTCCGGGAAAACTCCAGATAAATTATTGACCTCTGAGTTAAGCCAGACGTTCATCAGTGGAGTTTTAGTTTTCTCAGCATACTGGGCAATGGCTGGAGTGGCGCGCGCGATGATTCCGTCGAGGCTGGGTCCCCCCTCTGAGGTCGGTGTTCGATCCACTGCTGGATGGATTTGGCAATTCCAGCCCACCTCATCGGCGTATTTCTGGCATCCAGCGAATACTTCGAGGTGTCGTTTGTATGCCCATTCCATTTCTAGAGAGATGGCGACATGTTGTGCTGGATTTTTGTTCATTTGTTCAGTATTTTGGAATCACACTAAATGCGTCGCAAATAAACGAATAGTATACGCAAATAAAAGTCAACTCTATGCGCAATTCATTGAAACTTCGACGTAATAGCATAGAGTTTACCCAAAATAGCGCGAAGTGGCATGCCACACACAACGCTACGGTGGTCAGACAACCTTATTGTTAAGCGAATCAATCAACCAACCAAAAACAAATAATGAAACCATATTTACTTTCACTCATCCTCGGCGTCGGTTTATGCTTCCCCGCCGCTAATGGCCGCACATGGACCAGTGCTGATGGCTCTAAAACCTTCGTAGCCGAGCTCACGTCTTACGATGATGTGAGCGGAAAAGTTGTGATGAAAAGGAGTAACGGGACAACGCTCAATTTCAATCAATCCATCTTATCTGTGCAGGATCTCGAGTACCTTAAGGCTGAAGGAAAAAAACAGCTCCAGAAAAAAGGAGGCTCAAAAACGGCGGTCAAGGAACTGCCTGATGTGCTTCCCGATCCAGATGGCAAAGAAGCGGACATGAGCAAGCCGGTGCAGGTTTTTATTATGATGGGCCAATCCAATATGCTTGGCTTTGGGAATGCTGGCGCACTTAAGGGTATCGCTGCAGAAAAATACCCATACCTTGTGGATGATGGAGGTGCCTGGAACGTGCGGAAGGATGTTCGCAATACCTTTTTCTGTATGGGAAAATTAAGATACAATGATTGGTTAACCGCTGAAAATGGTAATGGTAGTGGGAAGTTTGGCCCAGAAATAGGCATTGGGAATTATCTGGGTCAGGTTCTTGACGCGCCAGTCCTAATATTGAAATCATGCGTGGGCAATCGTGCTCTGGGCTGGGACTTGCTACCACCCAGTGCAGTGGGCACTGGAGCCGGGGGAAAATCATACCAAGGGGACTCGGAGAGCTCGAATCGGAAAGTAAAAGCAAACAGAGATGGCTGGTATGCAGGTCTTCAGTATGACCAGGACGTGGGTGCTGCTCAAGATGCTCTTAAAGATTTATCTACCTATTATCCAGACGCTAAGGAATACGAAGTTGCAGGGTTTTTCTGGTGGCAGGGAAATGCTGAAGGCAAGGGAAGTGTGGAGAATTACGATAAAAATTTAGCTTACCTTTTCAATGATCTGAAAAAAGATTTTAACGCACCAAACGCCAAGTTTGTGTGTGCCACATTGGGTGAACATGATAAGAGCGCAACTCTTTCTCAAAAGATGTTTACCTTCGCTGAGCTTCCGGAATCCAAAGATAAGACTGCAGTGTTCTATTCGAAACCTGTCTCCACGGGAGGAAGCGGAGGTCACTATGGCGGTAGCGCTGAGACCTACATGAACGTTGGCGAGGGCATGGGCAAGGCAATGGTCGAGCTATTGGGTAAATAGGTATCCCCCCCTCTCACTTGATCGACCTAGCGACCAAAACGTACAATAGACCGTAAAATTCTAGCAATATTGATCCGCAATGTGCTTCAACTCCACTTCCCATGGCGGGAAGTGGTTTTTTGTGACGTTAGCGGAGTTTGTAGTTACAAATTGAAACATCTGAAATAGATCCGTCGAGAGAGTAGTATCGGTACACCTCAATAAATGATGACCATCCCCATGAAATTAAACCAACTCCACCGCACCGTTTTTGTTGCCCTGCCCATTTTGTTGTTTGCAATGCCAGCTTGGTCGGCTCCGCAATCACCTGCCGAAACCGTCCCAGACCTGACACGAAAGATCGATTTCGAACGTAAGGGAGAATATCACCTCGGCCCTACCGGTGCAAAAGGATGGATCCACACCCCGAGGAACTTCATGACCCTCCAGGCGCGGCAGATACTGATCACCCATGTGAAAGCCGGGGCGGCTGCCGATGGTGTGCTGGAAGTCGGAGACGTCATTCTTGGAGTAGGAAATAAGCATTTCACCGCTGATGCCCGGATGGCATTCGGCCATGCCATTGACGCAGCGGAACAAAAGGAAAATGGCGGTGTCTTAGAAGTCATCCGCTGGCGACCTGAAAAGGGAGCGACCCCTCGCCGGGGTAGTGAAACTAAAGTCGAGCTCAAACTCAAGGTGATGGGTAGCTTCAGCGACGCCGCGCCTTGGAATTGTCCTAAGACAAAACGCATCATGGCCGACGCACTCAAGGTGCTTACCGAGCAGAAGGATTTTGGGAAATTTGGAGCCAGCGCGCTGGCGCTACTTGCCACCGGCGAACAGAAATACATCGATCGGGTGCGCGACTACCTCCACGAGGTCAAATGGGCGAAACCCGATATCGAGCTCAGCCTGGAAGATGGTGGATTAGTCGTATGGGCATATGGTTATCAGAATTTGCTGCTGACCGAATACTATCTTCTCACCGGCGACAAGTATGTTCTTCCTGCGATCCGTGAGTATTCTGTCAAGCTTTCGATGGGCCAGAGTGCTGGTGGCGTATGGGGTCACGGTCTTGCGTGGACGATTGTCAATGATGGCAAAATCCATGGCGCACTGCGTGGCTATGGTGCCTTGAATCAGGCAGCCTTACCCTGTTTCCTGTCGCTGATGCTTGCAAAAAAATGTGGTGTGGAGCACGCGGAAATCGATGCTGCCATCGAGCGGTCGAACGGATTTTTCAGCCAATTCATCGACCACGGATCGATCGGATACGGATACCATCGGCCCAGTCTGGAAATCAATGCCAGCGGCAGGAATGGTATGTCTGGGAATGGCAAGAACGGTATCGCCGCAGTTGCTTTCCAGCTGAAAGGAAACGATCAGGGACGATCATTTTTTGCAAAACTCACGGCATCGCTCTACAACACAATGGAGTATGGGCACTCTGGAAATTCCTACAGCTACTTCTGGGACCCGCTCGGAGCCAATGCCGGTGGGCCCCATTTAGCATCGGCATTTTTGAAAAAAATGCGCTGGTACTACGCACTGACCCGGAAAGCTGACGGATCATTCGTCAACCAGCCACTGGGTGGGCATTACGGCAAAAGACTACTGGACCCGACAGCGGCCCAAGTATTGATTGCAACCCTGCCACGCAAGGCGATCTATTTGACTGGTAAGGGCCAAAATGAAAGTGATGGGTTGTCTAAGAAGGAGGCGACCAAGGTGATTAA
>JBLHPP010000114.1:0-7781 GCA_047624385.1 Crocinitomicaceae bacterium | reverse complement strand
GATTGTTTTCACCCTAGTGCTTGGAAGTTTTGCTCACGTGTTAGAGCGCTCTTGTGGTTTTAGTGTGATGCTAGGATCTTGGTTGAATAAACCTGATGGAAATATCCAGCGGCGTGGATTATTGAGCGTCTTTGGACTGGGTTTGCTGTGCTTTTTTGACGGCTTGGCGAATGCCATTTTAGTGGGGAGAGTGGCGCGACCGGTGACGGATAAACTGAAAATTTCTCGCCAGTTATTGGCGTACCTTGTCGACTCGACCAGCTCGGCTGTAGCATGTATTGCCTTTATATCAACTTGGATTGCGACCCAGCTCTCATTGATCGAGGATGGCATCAAAGGCAGCGGATTGAATGTAGGAGCTGTGGAGCTCTACTTCCACTCGATCCCAGCGAACCCATATTGTTGGATGGTTCTTTGGCTTTTATTGTTAGTGATATGGAAGTCTTGGTGGATCGGACCGATGAAGAACTACCAATCTGAATGCCAGGGTGGCGAGGATCTGGCAGCGAGTGCTGAGATTGAAGAAGGTGCATCTCGTCGCTCGGTGGTGATTCCTCTGCTGTCTATTTTGATCACTGTGCCAGGTATAATTTATCTTTGGCAAGATGGTGGTGACTGGTCGTGGCGCAACGCATTTTCCAGTAGTGCTGTTCCTCAGGCGATGGTGGCGGGAGGTTTTATCTCCTTGTTGATTGCTTGCTTATGCTTCCCTAAGTCGCGGAAAAAAGAGCTTCCTAGATACTTAGCGGATGGCGCGGCAGGGATGTTGCCAGCTTTAGTGATTTTGGTGTTGGCCTGGTCTCTGGGATCTGTGTTTAAAGATCTTCAGGTAGCTCAGTTAATTACTGATTTATTAGGTGACCAACTGAGCTTGGCGTGGTTGCCGGTTGCTGTTTTTCTTATAGGTGCGCTGACCTCATTCCTGACTGGTTCGTCATGGGGGACGATGGGTATACTCATGCCCTTGGCTTTACCAATAGCTCTAGAAATGGGGGGCGGGATGCCAGCCGAGGAATTAGCCCAGCTTTTGCCTGCTGTGATAGGAGCGGTCTTTGGTGGAGCGGTCTTTGGCGATAATTGCAGCCCATTTTCGGATACGACAATCGTCACTTCATTAGCGACGGGATGTAGTCCGAGTTCTCATGTGATCACTCAGCTCCCCTATGCCATGATCGCCGCTGTGGCAGCAGCCGTGGCCTATGCTTTGATGGCCATTGGAGTCCCAGCGTGGGCGGCAACTATGATTCTGGCGGCAGCAATAGCGACGTGTGTTTTGACGTTGCAGAGGAAGTGAATTAGTTCTTGGCTGGGCGTAGGCTTTCCCATGGGTCTTGCTGAGACACATCAGTAGTGAGGTCAGCCTTCGCGTACTTGTTGTTAAAGATCGCGAGTATTTGAGCTGTGCCGTCGCCAACATTGAATGAGCCGTGGACTTTGCCATGGCCCACATAGATCACATCGCCAGCGGTACAGATCTTTTTCTCAGTTCCCACCCATTGCTCGATAGTCCCACTTAGAACGTAGATAAATTCTTCACGGTCTGTGTGGAGGTGGAAATCGTGGCCAGTTCCAGGATCTAGGGTTCCTCTAACAAAGATGAGGTCCTCGGTCGGAGCTCCAATTTCCGAGCTCGGGTGAGAAAAAAATTCATTCATACCCATCGGAACTGTTTCGGAGAGGATATCACTTTTTTCAAGGAACATAGATTTAGGCTCCTTCAATAGTAGGATCGACTTTGACACCTACTACGTTCGACTTGATTCTAGCTTCCCATATATAGCGGCGGAAAATAACTTTTACCGCAGCAGTCATCGGTACCGCGAGGATGGCACCGAGGAATCCGCCTAAGAGAAGTGACCAAAAGAGCATAGAGAAGATCACTGTCATCGGGTGGAGTCCCACCGAGTCACCTACAATTTTAGGTGCAGTTGCGAGTGAGTTGATTTGTTGGACGATAAGGAAAATTGCAATCACGGCGACCACATAGGCCCACGGATTTGAGCCGAGTACCCCCTCTAGTCCATCCCTGTTTTCAGCAGCATTGAAGTGGACATAGGCGATGATACACGAGGGGATGAGGCAGAGGATATTCCCAATGTATGGGATGACTCCTAGTATTGCCATTGCGACTCCAATGACCAGGGCGTATGGGAGACCAAAGATAAAGAGCGCGATGCCGACTAAGATGCCATCGATAAAAGCGACTAGCATCTGACCTCGGAAGAATGAGATCAAGTAGCCATTGATTTCTTGGAGGCTATCGACCACCTCATTTTTAAAGGATGAGGCGCGGAGAGGCACATACTCGTGCCAATGGTCCTTGATTGCTGACGACTCTTTGAGGAAATAGTAAAGGTAGATTGGAACCATTGCTAATCCTATTATCAAGCCAAGTGAAGAGAGTATGCTAGAGGTGCCTGTGCTAATGAATCTGCCCGCATAGCCGGCTATTTTCTCGGCGTTCGAGGTGAGGTGTCTGGCGAGGTTCGTATCACTGAAGCTCACTTTGTCTCCATCGTTACTAGCCTGAGTCTGCACTGTCACGGGCAACTCAGTGAGAGTTTCCTCAGGATCCTCGTACTTAGCGAGAGCCCAGTCGGCGGAAGGTTTGATCCAAGAAGTTTCACCTAGCTCGGTAATAGTTTTTGTGATGTTCTGGCCTAGTTGACTCTCTCCATTATCCGCTTTAGCGGTGAAGAGGTCCTTGGCCTGCGAAACGATGGGCGGGAGGATCACTAGGCCCATGAGGGTGAGGCCAATGAGAAATGAAGAGAATACTGTGATGACAGATTTCAGGCGGCTCAGTCCCTTACGTTGGAGCCAACTGACAATAGGATCAAGAAGGTACGCGACAATGCCTGAAACGGCTATAGGGATGAGTACTGGCTGTAGATAGCCTAAAACCTGGCCCCCAAGCCATATTACGCTCACTAACAAAAATCCAATAGTGAAAATGCCAATACCGGTGAGAGCTCGCCAGAGCGTCTTCTTTTGAAATTTTGTGGGGTAGCTGGGATCCATCTATTAAGAAATAAGCGAAAGAAACCACTTCTGGCGATTACAAAATTAAGCAACAGTTGGAATACCTAGTTAGATCCAACATTTTTTGGGAAAGAGGATCTAACAAATTAAAGTGTCGTTAGCATCGACGACTGAGATTGCGTCTTCCTTCTTAAACATCTTAGCAAACGTGCTACCCATATTAGCGGCGTCGAGTAAGGTTTGGGTAGTGGCAACGTCGGAAACACTTCCGTTCTCGTCATATCGGACTCGGTAGGGTGGTGCGTACTTCTCAAATGCTGAGTCGCTGCGACCGATAGGGTATGTGTACACAACATCGGGGAAATACTTCTTAACGTGGCTCTTAAGTTCTTTCTGGATCAGTCGAGGAACTACTTCATGGTAGTTGAATTCTTTGGCTATATCATCTTCGACCCCACCTATAGAGAGGCTAAAAGTAAAATCTGAGGGGTCAGCAACAATACTGATCTCAATGGCCTTGTCGTGGTATTTGAAGTTGAGACTGATACCGACATTATAAAATTTCTCATCCATTGGGGATTCAAAATCCATCAAAATGAAATCCATCGGGAAGCCGCTATTTTCGATGGCAAGCGCGAGGTTAGAAAATACGGGGACAATAATGTCATCCGTGATTCGCTCCATTTCATCACAACCAAGCATAAAATTCTGACGCACCCAAATTTGGATATCCTCTTCCTTCGCAGCCTTTAAGGCCACGATCTCTGCCTTTTTTTCAGCTGAAATTTCTTGCTGCATGAATAAATTTGAATATTATAGATAGCTAATTTACAATTATAGAAAATAGATTTTAGCAGGAATTAGGCGACACACCATATTATTTTAAGATTTCTTAAATATGTGAGGGCTATTCTTGATGAACTGCCGTTTGATTGAGAGTTTTTCTTGCAAAATTACGACTAATCTAGCATATTCTACATCCAAATGCTATAACCTACAATTATTTCTATAGATTACATTATTTTTAGAAAAGCCAGTAAAAGTCATTTTAATGCGTGCTCTTCTTAAAAAGAATTAATTCTAAGCCTTCACATAGCTAATTTACAAACGAATAATAATGCCCACAGCTGAAAAAACTCCCGGATTTGAAGACTTGTATCTGCGGCCATCTGAGAAAGAGGTGAAGGATCAGCAAGCGCGCTATCGCCAAGCGGTGCGTATCGGCTTTGTGGAGATGGAAAGAATCACTGAAGAGGTAGTAATTCCTGAGTTTGACAAAGTTGGAGCTATTTTGATGGATGCAGGCTACGATGTGGAAGTTGTCGTTTTCGATACTGAATCGAATGTGTGCGAGGATCTATTTGTCTGCGGAGCAGGTCTTCGAATCTCACGTGGGCACATGCACAGTGCTGTAGTTTATACTGGTGACCCATATCGTTTTGAGTTTACTCTACAGACGCATAATTACGTCGGAGCTGTTAACGAATTAGATGTAGCATACCACAAATTGACTCCAGTTTGGTTTCACCGAAACGTCTTAATTTTCTTAACGGCTTCTTTCCCAGAAGTAGATTTCAGCGACTTTGCTGAGACGGAGGATGACCAATGGCTCGTGATGGAAGGTCCATTTACTGTCAAATTAGAAGACGAAAGTGGTAATCATCAAACTGTGGCAGAAGCTGAAACTATTGAGGAAGCGATGAAAATGGCTTCTATGTTCTGCAAATCATTTAAGTCTGAGGATAAATTAGTTTTGGAAGATAGAATGGGCCGAAAGGTCTGCTAAGAAACTCATAATCGTGGATTGGCAAAAACGTTACCTCAGCGGCGATACTCCATGGGATAAGGGAGCATCCGCACCTTCTCTGCTGCCGCTATTCGAGGAGAAACCTGAGCTTTTTTCAGGCCAACGAGTTTTTGTTCCAGGCTGTGGGATTGGCTATGATGCAAAAGAGTTAGCTGAATATGGCCTAGATGTGGTCGGTGGCGATATTGCGCCCTTGGCTATTGCGCGAGCAAAAGAGCTAAACCCCCATGACGTGGATTTCAGGGAGCTCAATATTTTTAAAATTCCTGAGGGCTTGATTGGAAGTTTTGATATGGTCTGGGAGCACACTTGTTTTTGCGCATTAGACCCTATGCATCGAGCTGACTACGTTGCTGCCATGTGGGAGCTTCTGAAGCCTAATGGATTAGTATTAGGAGTTTTCTTCACAAATCCTGACGTGATTCCAAATGAAGGGCCGCCCTACAAGACGAGTCGCAAAGAATTACGTGAAATATTTAGCTCCCATTTTTCGTTGGAGTGGGTGGCTGCGCCGAAGGCTTTCTATCAGGGTCGCGAAGGGCGGGAGCATCTTATGCTATTTAAGAAGCTCTAATACCACTGGGCATTCTAAAACAGACAACTATTGTTTTTCTAAGGCTTTGCTAAGAATGCATAGCGGCTACCGGCTATTTCGTTCTAAATAAGTTTTTTAAATTAGTCACGGTCCTCACGCTAACCTTTATCACGCCTCGATTCATCATGAAGTCACCCAGGAGCAGTCTCCTTTTTGAGGTTAAGTGGTATTTCGTGCCAGTCAGATCCCCCTAAATTGTGTGATTTCGAGCGCCATTGCAAATTATCTCACGTCTTATACTTGCCGTCAGAGTTAGATCTGATCAGAGTGTGTCGTAACAACCCAATTGTTCTATGTTCAAAAGAATCGGAAACCTCATCAAAGGCTTTATTGGCCTATTCGTCGGCGGCCTTGAAAAACGCAGCCCAGAAGCATTGTTAGACGTGGAGAAAGAAAATCTCCGTAAACAGATAGCTCAGTTCAACCAGGGGCTGGCAACGCACGCTGGCTTGGTGGAGAAGCTGATCTCGCAGGTCAAAAAACTCGATAAAGAGGAAAACGACTTGCGCTCAAAAACTGCTGCCCATCTCAAAGCCGGTAACCGCCAGCTAGCTGGTGACTTCGCTCTCAAACTTAAAAAAGTGGATGCTAGCCACGATGAGATAAAGGACCAGCTCGTAGATGCTGAAAAGCATTACAAGGAACTTCTTCGTGCGCGCGACGTGTCTGTCAAAGAAGCGCGTGACAAGATCCAAGAACTACGCCGTGGAATCGACGACATGAAAGTCAAGAAGGCTATGGCTGAACTCAATGAAATGGCTTCTGGGATGATCTCAGAAATTGGTGGTTCAGGGGATAACCTCAACCGACTCGAAGAAATCGTCGAAGAAGAGCGTACCAAGGCTGCTGGCCGTGCTCGAGTGGCTAAGGATAGCATGGATCTGTCTGATATAAATATGAAGCAGGAGGAGCAAGATGCTCTCGCCGAAATGGCTCTTGCCGATTTTGCTGCAGCAGAAGGAATCGAAATTGAAAAGACTGACAATCAAGCTCCGCCAAAGAGTGATTCTCAATCTACTAGTTCACAGGGAACAATGGGACCTGGAGTTTCTGAGCATTAAAAAAAGCTGAATTATTCACCAGGTAAATGGCTGTCTAGGTGATCAAATTCTGTAGGATTACATCTCAATTTATTGTATGGAGCTCTTAAATGAACATTATCTTGGGCAAGGTAGGCAGAAAGTCGTGTACCGACACCCATGTGACCCTAACTTATGTATCAAAATCCCCAAGGCTAAGCCCCGACTGCTTAAAGGTCTCAAAAGAGAGATAAAATACCTCAAAAGGCATCAACAGAAACTACAGTTTTTGTCCAATTATCTAGGCGAAATAGAGACTAACCTAGGGAAAGGTTATCTATTTTCGTTGATATGTGACCATGACGGAGCTGTTTCAAAACCCCTAGAGTCGATTTATTCTGAGCTTGATGGATTGGGTGAGAAGGTCGCATCCATGTATCAAAGTCTCTTAAAAAATAAATCTGCCGTGAGTGAACTGGAGCCTTGTAATATTTTGGTTAAAAGGTGGGAAAATGGGGATTACGAACTCTACATAATTGACGGATTTGGTAACTCAGACTTCATTAAAGTATGCGATTTTTCACGAATATTCCTTAAGAATAAACTGACTAGAAAATTCAGAGGATTGTGTGAGTTACTGGATTTACCTCAGTCTTTTTTGGATTGAAGATCCGTAACAGAATTGATGGAGATTGGCTCTCCACGCGCTATGCATGAGGAGTCCTTACCCGTTTCTCTAGACTAGCGATTAAAGAGGTCAGGGTTAAATACAACCACAGTAAAGCTTGGCGACTCATTATTGTTAGGTTTGATTCAGATCGATTTGAAAGGTGTGAATTGAGTAATGTCTAATATCGATCAATCACTTGTGAACTCAACCCAACTATAGGAATTCTACCATTTCCCGATAATTTGATCATGCGTAGCGCGTGAAGAGCCTGGGAATTGTCTATGACGTGGTTACTGTCATAGGGCGTTTCACAGTCAATACTTCCTACTCACTCTGTCTAGTGAGTTCGCCAATGATTTTCAGTTGCAAGTCGATATTATCGTTCACAAGGTGACCAGCGAGACGTGAGAAGAATTTACCTGAGCCATAGCGCATGGCCCAATGCGTGCGATTGATACTCGTGTTAGCCTGAGCGACGGGTCGAAGGTCGTCAGTGACGCCAGCCGTGGCTTGGAGGCTGATCGCCTTAGTTTGGCCTCTCATGGTTAGGTCTCCTGCTACTTGTAAGTTCAGAGACCCATCATTGAGGCTGCCTTGAGTGTCTGAGCCAGTGAGTTGAAATTTTCCGGTAGGAAACCTATCGGTGTAGAAAAAATCGTCGCTTTCGAGATGCTGGATGAGAGTGTCGTGCACTTCAGGGTTTGTGAT
>JBLHPP010000113.1:0-7784 GCA_047624385.1 Crocinitomicaceae bacterium | reverse complement strand
TTGTAGAAGATACCGGATCTGGAGCTGGTGAGAGCTTGGCCGATGAAATCCACGGGATATTTTCCGCGGAGGGCTTGCTGTCGAAATCGCCAGATTTTGCCTACCGTGCTGAGCAGCAAGAGATGGCAGTGGAGGTTGCCAGTGCACTGGAGGAGTCGAGGGTGCTGACCGTGGAGGCTGGTACCGGTGTGGGGAAGTCATTGGCTTACTTAATCCCAGCAGTGAAGTTTGCGGTGAATAGTGGAAAGAAAGCAGTCATTTCTACCCATACGATCAACCTGCAGGAGCAGCTTACAGGGAAAGATATCCCGATTGTAAGAAAGCTTCTAGGGATTGAGTTCGATGCTGTTTTGCTCAAGGGCCGGCAGAACTATGTCTGTCCCTTGCGCTTGCGTATCGCGATGGATTCTAAAGGAGATCTTTTCACCTCCAGTGAGGTGGAGGAACTCAAGCAAGTTTGGGACTGGGCTGAGGGAACTAATAATGGAACTCTGAGTGAACTCGATTTCCGTCCTTCACCGAAGGTCTGGAGCCAGGTTTGCAGCGAGGCGCATATTTGCACTCCGCGCAGCTGTGGGACTCGCGGTAATTGTTTTTACCAAAAAGCACGCAAGCGTGTGGAGAAAGCGAATGTGGTAGTCGTGAACCACACACTTTTCTTTTCGTTGTTAGACTCGGCGCAGGATGATCGCGACGAGCGGGATATGGGCTACATTTTCCCGAATGATTTTGTGATTTTCGATGAGGCCCACACCTTGGAAGACGTGGCTGCGAACCAGCTGGGATTGCGCTTGAGCCAGGCTGGTCTACGTTTTGATGTGTCGAGGTTGTACAACCCACGCAACAAGAAAGGTTTGCTGAAGCAGCTTCGCAGCGGCGAAGGGATGCAAGCGGTTGAAGAACTGCTCGAGCGCTCGCAAGACTTTTTTGATGAGCTGGAAGAGAGTGTGGAATTCGGTCAGTATTCCAAAGAATCGAGAGTACGTGAGGCCGATATAGTGGATAATACGATGGCTGAACCATTGCGGAAGCTGTGGAATACAATCGAGGATGAAGCCGAGAAATTAGAGAAAGAATCAACAGCTCGCAAGGAGTTGATGGATGGAGCTCGACGCCTGCGCGAGGTGCACGGGACCTTACGCCTTTTCCTAGACCAGACTGACGAGGAGAGTGTCTACTGGGTCGAAAAAGGTGGTCGCGATGGTGATGTTATAAGTCTACGATCAGCACCGATCAATGTTGCTGATAGACTGCGTGACCTGATGTTTGGCAAGGGCCGAACCTGTATTTTAACCAGTGCTACATTGAGTGCTGGCGAGGAAGACATGAGCTATTTCCGCCGCAGGGTGGGAGCGGAGCAGGCGAAGGCAGTGCAGATTGGTAGCCCATTTGATTACCAGAAACAAATGGAGATCTACGTGATGCAGGCAATGCCTGACCCGGGGACTCCAACCTATGAAGAAGCCCTAGTGCACTGGATCGGCCGGGTGCTGAAGTACACAGAAGGCAAGGCCTTCGTGCTGTTTACCAGCTACAAGGTGATGCGCAATGTGGCGGATGCCATGAAAGACTATTTTGAAGAAATGGACTGGCGATTGTTAGTCCAAGGCGATGGAACTCCGAGACATAAAATGGTGGAGATCTTTCGCGATGACATCCACAGCGTGCTGTTTGGCACGGCGAGCTTTTGGGCGGGCGTCGATGTGCCCGGTGAATCGCTGAGTAATGTGATTGTCACGAGGCTACCATTCTCTGTCCCGGACCACCCAGTGGTACAGTCAAAGATCGAGTCGATCGAGGCTGAGGGTGGTAATCCATTCATGGACTATTCCGTGCCCGAGGCGGTGATCAAACTCCGCCAAGGTGTGGGCCGGTTGATCCGTTCAGAAAAAGATAAGGGGATCGTCGTGATCCTCGATAACCGCGTGGTCACCAAGCGCTACGGGAAAATGTTTCTTAAAGCACTCCCAGATGCGCCGGTGAAGATAGTGAAGAAGTAACCCGAGCGAAGCTCGGAAGAGTTTAGAGTTCAGATACTTTGGAGTGTGACGGCGGTTTCTAACCGCCTCGTCCGTATTCGATGGATGGGGCTGGGCGGTTGGAAACCGCCGCTACGTTTCGCATATTTAGCGGTTGGGTTTTTCATTGCAAGCGCTTGCTGTATCAGGGGGGACTAGTTGAACTCCGGGTAGCGCAAACAATCTGTTGGATCAGTTTCATTTCTCTGCGCTTGAAGGCAACACGCTCACTATTCAAAAATGATATTGATCCCTTTCGGTTTCCAATAGCGAATGAGATTTTTTTCTAATGTCTTAGATTCGGCTACGGTGAGGATTTCGGGGTAGGGATCAGAGCTTCTTTTGCGAGCCAGGCAAGCTTCGATGTATGTGTTCGCCTTAGCTCGCCCAGATGGATCGCGATGGTAAAAATGGTGCACTAGAATGAGTGAAATACAATAGAGGTGGTAGACTTCGTTGGGCTCCATGGTGCTAGTGAGTACACGCCAGTCTCTGCTACTGACCTGGAGCATGGTTTCTAATTTGGGAACGCGAATTTGTTTCTGTTTTCGAAGGCTTTTCCTAGCGTGCTGCTTGATTCGATCAGTGATAGATTTGAATTGGTAGGAACCTTTTGGGATAAATGCGGCGGTGATGTATTCAGCATTTCCTTCAGAAAACCAAGCCGGGACGTACCCTAGAATCCCATCATTACAGAGATGCGTTAGCTCGTGGACTAGAATATTATAGCGAACGGTGCGGCCAGGTTTGACATCGGTGAAGCTATCAGCACGCAGGAATACGCTCTTTTTTCTACCTGAATAATAGCCAGCAGACTGGGGTGAACCTCCGGCGCGTGCGTAGCTTTCAGGGTTGCTGAAAATGTAGATCGCTGGCTTCTTTCCGTCGTCGGTGACGGGCATGTGTAACAATGGTAAAGGAATGCGTCCTACTGCTGCTGGGACGGATTCGGCAGTCTTTGCAAATTCGCGGACTTTGTTGAGGTCGAGCTTTTTATCGGAAATGAAGCGGAAGCTGGGAGACTCATAGGTGAAGGGTGCTGAGTCGGTCTGGGATGCAACGACCTTTGGGAGCGACGTTCTATTTTTGAGGTGGCCAGGCCAAGGTTTCTCTTCTGTCTGCGCGATTAGCGAGGTGGTTAGGGCGCAGAGGAAAAGTAGGTAGAGCATAGTATTAAAACCGTTTAGATGAGCGGATTGCTTGGCTGAGCAAGCTGGCCGGCCATTGACCGGGCGCGGTTTCCTTATCTCCAAGGTAACCGTAATTCAGTAAGGAGCCAAGCTGGGAATAGAGGACTCTGGAAACCGGAGCGAGCGAACCCATGCCCATCAGTGAGGTGGCGATAGGTTGTCCTTCTTGCATCAGGCTAGCGCAGCGATACATGTCTTCGACGCTGTTGTGATGAACAGCTATTTTGACCATGTCGGCACCTAGGTCGATCGCTTGGCGGATTCTGTCGCGTAGAAAATCGGTGTCGGGGGTCTTTTTGAAATCGTGGAATGAGGCGACGACGAGCGCTCCGTTGGTTCGAGACTGCTCAACGGCGCTGCCCATTTCTTCAAGGTTGGCGAGTTCTATATCGACGAAAGTTGCGAGTGGTGAAAGGCCACCGATGAGTTGGCATCGTTGCTCTGTCGTGAGTTGGGCGAGTCCACCCTCTGTGGTGCAGCGCGCGGTGATGAGCGTTTGTAGCGGACTCGATTTCAGTTTGATCAGCGTGTCGCGCACCTGTTGGAGGTTCTTGAGTAGGCCATCGAGACGGAATTCTACGATTTCGCATTCATCCGCTGAGAATGGGTGGTCGAGAAGAATAGCATCGGTAATCGAGCCGACGGTCTTTGGGCCTTGAGGCATACTCGGGTGGCTGCGGTTCATACTCATGCGGCAGATGCTGCACTGAGTGCCTCAAAGATTCAACAGAGATTTCTGCAGAATGTTAACCGACAGACGAGACTATGACTCTGGAAGGTTCCAGCGAGCTCCAGATGAAATCGATTTTAGACAGGATTCCCAGGATTTTCAGGATTCACACAATTGACCTCTGCTCATCAAGCTCTTCATTCTGTCAATTTTTCGAAATCCTGTAATACTATATAATTTCAGAGGATCTTGCTTGGAAACTTAACCCAAGACGACTTGACTAGCCGAGGAAGTTCAGCAGTGCTGGTTGGATGTTCTTGAGCAGTCCGCTGAAAAAGTCTGAGAAGATGAGGACAGCTGCAAGTAGGAGGAAAAGAATGCCGGTCAGTAGCTTCACGGTTGCAGTGTGCTTCGCCTGGAATCCAATGAGCGCGGTGGATTTCATGCCTCCCATCGCGAGCCCGAAGATGATGACAAGAGGTAGGATGAAAGCAAGATTGTAGAGCACCAACATATAGGTAGCATTGGATGTCCCTTGATTGATCTTGTAGATGATCGGAGCGTAGACCTGGCCGGTGCAGGCGAGTTCAAGAAACGATATGGCAATACCTGAGAAGAACGCTGCGATGACAAAGCGCGATGACTTTGCTCCTTTCCTAATCACCCCACGAATACGATTTTTTAAGAATGTGGGAAGCTGCAGGGTCATGTCAGTTAAGCGTCCTTGTCGTGCTCTCCAGAAATCACGAAGGGAGAGGATAGCGACAAGTAGGGCAAAGCCGGCAAACACATAGTTGAGAGTATTTTTGAGCCAAAGGTAGCTGCTATTCTCTGTGAGTTTTCCTATGATCTCGTTGAAGATCAAACCTACTGAGAGATAGGATAGGAAAATCGCTAGGATAAATGCCGTGCCGACCATGAAGATTTCTTTGGCCGAGCGCTTGGCTACTCCGAGGTAGGAGATAAAGAAGATGATGGTGGCAAAGGCACAAGGATTGATGCCGTCTAACAAACCACCAGCGATGACGATAGGGAGAGTGAGTGAGTCATAGCGAGCATCGACGCGTTCTTTAGCAGCCGCAATCTGCTGAGGGCTAGAAATGTTGAACCAATCACCATCCTGTGGGCTCGCCATTGTTTTTTCTAAAAGCTCTCCAAGCTTGATTGCGGAGATCGGTGGCGTGACGTAGCCTTGTGAGGTGAAGATAGAGGGGGTCTTTCCTATGGCATTCGAGGGGAGACTAAATTTGTTAGATAAGTGATCGTTGAGTAGGATGCCATTGTTTGAACTCATCGAGACGTGTTGGATTTCAAGTAATGGGAAATCTGCTTTGAGGTCTTCGATGACTTCGAGAGCTTTGGCGCATTGCTTGCAGCCTTCTTTTTCGAAGAATACGGCAACGAGGTTAGTGCGTTCGACTAGTGGCTCTACCTTCTCGACTTCTAGGTGCTGAGGAGCATCACTGACTTGCGTTGTTTTTGCCAAGTTTTCAAATGAATGAAATCCTTCGTTCTGATTAGATTCGGATTTGAAGTGTTTCAGGATCGCTTTGTGGTGGCGCACATTGATCCTCTTGAAATCGATATAAGCTAAGAGTGGACGCATTCCTTTACCCATTTTTTTATAGTTGTCTTCGACATAGTCGGAGAGTCTTCGGACTGCTTGGGTTTCTTTGGGAGCTTTACTCAGCTGAGCAATGAATTCGGGTAGATCAATATCGCGAGAATGTGTGAGGAGGCTGTAGTTTGCTTCGAACTGATTGATTATAGAACTGTCGGTTTGCGCGATCACACGCAGAGCGTCTTCGAGCTCTTGGCTCAATCGACGGCGACTTCTAGATGATGAATAACTATTGTCTGAAGAGGACTCTGAATCACTAAAATAGATCTTCCAGTTTGTGCGTTCTTTACTAGATATCTCGGTGAGGATAGCGCGGACGTGTGGGCTAGAGTCCTTAGTGATTGCTTCGATTTGCTCAGTATTATTAGTCGATTTTTTGCTAGCGATAGCATACCACGCGGCGCGGCGCACCCATGGGTTTGTCGACGTTGTGTATGGAATGGCTGCTGAGACATCGCTCAGTCGCATTGCTTTTCCGTAAATAGTTAATGCTAGAATTTTCACTTTATCAGAGGTTGTAGCGCTAGCAAGTTGCTCGCTCGCCCACTCCTGCATTATGGCTGAGGATCCAGATTTTCTAAGGCACGAGAAGAAATTGTACTGAGTGACCTCTGACGGTTTGAGCAACGTATTTTCGCGAGCTGCATGATCTAAGGTCAATTTGATGAGCTTGAGATTCTTTTCATTATTGAAGGCATTTCGGGCCGCTTCTTTACGGATATCGTCCGCAGGGTCTTCTAGGAGGATCTCAAAAATGGGGAGGGTTTCTGCGGAGCTAGGGAAATAGAGCGAGTCGGCGAGAGAGGACCTCTTGCTGACAGGCATCTCGGCAATATTTTGATTAATGAGTTTGATTCCTCTAGGGTCACCAGCCTTGGTTAGAAGAAGACTTATCTGGAAAGTCCGCTTATTATTGCCTTTTTCATTAGCGAGATCATCTAGGGTTTTGAGTAGCGTGCTTAACCCTCCGGATGAGTTAGTTTTTACTGTTGGTAGGGGTGGAGTGAGAGCTTTTCCACCAGGCATTAGAAAGGCCTTGTAGAGTGGGTCTAGTACTGTGCTAGCGTTTCGAGAAGTTTGTGTGGATAAAAAGAGTCGTGGGTCAGTTTTTTTAAGCCGGGGCAAAGCGATGCTAGTGAGAATCGCTTGAATTTTTTCTTCAGAGCCGGATTTGAGTGAGTCTGTGAGGGTATTTGTGACGAAGTCAAATTTGAGCTTATCATCATCGTTTGCCAGAATACGGAGAGCTGCGCATGAGACATCAGTATCTGAGTGCTGCGCATAGTTTGCTAACACCGTGAGGATAGGTTTAGTGTCATCTGTGAATGCGCCTAATGCGGAAATGATAGTATCTGGGTCCCTAGTCTTTAAATGTTCTAGTAGGTCGGCGGGAACTGATTTTGATAATTCTATAATCGCAGGGGTCAGTGATCTAATAAGTTCATCATTAGTGAAAAATAGTTTTTTGAGGATAGGGAGGCCATCGGTGAGCTTGATTGCAACAGCTGCCTGGATGCAGTGTGAGCGTACGAATTCGTCATCGTCCTCGCTAAGGAGCTTAAGCAAGCTAGGGCCGGCAGCTTTGATTTCGAGCTTTGAGACGTGGTTGATCGCGGCGACTCTGACACGCCATCTAGAATCCTGAAGGTAGGGGAGCACTGGGGAGTCTGAGCCGAGATTTGCTTCGCTAGACCGGCCAAAGGAGGAGCGAGAGGAATTATTACCCTTCAATTTTGTGAGAGCTTGGATGGAGCCAACCACGATGTCTTCATCTTCATGTGTTAGAAGTCTGGTGGCGATGGCGATAGACTGAGGGCTTTTTATATCTTTGATATTCTTAAGGGCAACGTGGAGGACGTTGACATCATTTTCAGTCTTGAGGTCTTCCACGACAAGTGGAAGCACCTGTGCTCCTCCGACACTCAAAAGCGCGTCCATTGCAGTTTCTCTCGTGAGAGCGTCTGCTTCACCAACAAAATCGCGGATGATAGGGATCGTGATGAGGCCTAGCTTTTTGAGCCGGCTGAGAGCTGTGAGTTGTTGATCGCGGTTTCCTTTGACTAAATCTCTGGCAAGTCCAGCGGCTTTAGACCGGTCAGCCTTGATGAGAACTAGCTCATACTGGGCTTGCTTTAGCTGTAATATCTTAACCTCTGGGAGCTCTGGGTGCTCAGTGATGAATGATTGTAGAGCAGAGACGGCATAGAAGTTGTTACTCTCTAGCATACGAATAGCGCGCTGGACTCTATTTCTATCGTCGGAGAGGAGCTGCTGGATATAGCTTA
>JBLHPP010000112.1:0-7790 GCA_047624385.1 Crocinitomicaceae bacterium | reverse complement strand
ATGAATATTGCGTATCCATACCGACTGAGGGAGTTGTCACATGAAGTTCGAATAAAACGTAAGACTTTAGCCCAGAGAAGGATAGATCACCTTAAGTGCTTAGGTTGACGCCAATGGGAGGTGCCCTTAAGAATATCTCACACTTATTTCTGTAATCCTCAGGCAAAGCTCACTCAGAAACCCCTCAAAAAAGTAACAGAAACTTCTTGCACGAAGAATCAAATGACCCTACGTCTCTGCCCGCACCGCAAGGGGCACAAATCACCAATAACGCGCAGGTAGCTCAGTTGGTAGAGCAGTTGGCTTTTAACCAATTGGTCCTGGGTTCGAATCCCAGTCTGCGTACTTTTTACAAACCCGCTAAAGCGTAATGCTTAGCGGGTTTCCTTCTGGGATGGTAGCTAACCTCCCACACTAATTGTAGATATTTTCTACTACACCTAGCACTTGGGGGACTGCGCCAAGGCTTCGGGATGAGGTATTTTTTCCAATATTGGCACTCTCGACAAATATCATAACTAACCACGTTGACTGCTTTGTCGCACCCTCACGTGATACCCTTAATTCAAAGTTTGCTTCTCAGAATCGAGACTAGAAGATTATCTACCTAAAATCGGGGGCAGCCTTCAAGGAATAAATATACTACTCAATATAGAGGCGTTTCCGAGTAACCAGGTAAGCTTATTTCTGGGAGCCGCGGGATAGATCTCTTGCTCTCTTCGGTGCTGGCCCGATCGTCCCTCCTTCGACAAACTTCGATTTGATCTGGCTCTGGCGCTGATCATCCTTTCCGCAGCTGACTTTGGTGGCCCACCTGACGATGCGCTTAGCGGCCAGGCTTACATCCCACATGATGTGACTGATAGAGGGCTCGCACCAACTGAAACTCCGATCTGGATCCGTGCAAATCAGGGAGATGTCTTCCGGCACCCGGATTCCTAGATTAGCAAGATACCCAAGCACAGCAATAAATTGCGGCGCTTCATGGACAATGATCGCGGTGGGGGCCGTGAAACGAAACAGCTAATCCACTCGTTGTTTCAGCCCACTCTTGATTTCCTCCCAGTCGGGAAGATTTTAGCCCCCCACTGTAAGGCCGCCAGCCTCAAGCGCCGCTATGAAGGCGTGCTGAACTGTGCGAGACCCGGCTTTGGGCCGATGGCACTTGCTCATTGGTCGTCAATCGACGCACTGGTAGATTTAGACTTCTGGCGTGAGGTAGCGGAATCTCCACGCGGTCAGGATTATCACTACAACCGAAATCCTGAAACTTATCTATTGATTGGTGATGCGGTAGGTCGGGCCACGCCGCGACTTTCAAGCCAGACTTCGGCGGGGAAGAGATGGGGGTGCAGTGGGAGCCCAGCTCCCTAGCCCATCATGGTAGACCTTTATAACGACCCAAGAAAACCTTGCGCGAGAACTCTAGCGTCAGCATCTGCGGCAATCAGTTCATCGAGTGATTTTCCGGGCTTCCACTCATGGGTATCCATCACTTTTTCTACTAATTTCCAGATATCGGTGAAGCCTATTTTCTTGGTAATAAAAGCATCCACAGCCACTTCGTTAGCCGCATTATAGACTGCAGGAAGAGTTCCCCCTCTGGTTCCGGCACGGACAGCTAGATCGATAGCGGGGAAAACATCACGGCGGGCGGCTTCGAATTCTAACTTACCGATTTCCGCGAAATTGAGTGACTTTAGCCCAGTGCTCACGCGGTCCGGATACGTCACCGCGTATTGGATAGGGAAACACATATCTGTGGTGTTGAGCTGCGCTAGCACGGAGCTATCGGAGAACTCCACCATCGAATGCACGATGCTTTGCGGATGCACAATGACATCGACTTTATCCATCTCGACTCCGAAGAGCCAGCGGGCCTCGATCATCTCCAAGCCTTTATTAAAGAGCGTGGCTGAGTCGATCGTGATCTTGCGCCCCATTTGCCATGTCGGGTGTTTCAGCGCTTGCTCTAACTGCACGTCCTTGAGCTTGTCAGCGTCCCAAGTGCGGAATGGTCCGCCGGAAGCTGTAAGTATCAGTCTTGAAATCTCTTTCTCTCCGCCTTTATGGCCTTCGAGACATTGGAAAATAGCATTATGCTCGGAGTCTACGGGTAGAACTTTGACACCCTTGCGCTCGGCGGTAGCCATCACTAGCTCACCAGCCATCACGAGAATTTCTTTGCTCGCGACTGCCAGCTCTTTTCCAGCCTCAATAGCAGCGAGAGCTGGGTGCAATCCTGCAGTGCCCACAATAGCCACAAGGACCATGTCGGCACCTTCTAGCTCAGCGAGCTTCACCAATCCATCTAGGCCAGTGTAGACCTGCACGTCGTGATCTAGCAGAGCTCGCAACTCATGCTCTTTCTCTGCGTTATAAATGGCCACATGCTTGGCGCCAGTTTCCTTGGCTTGTAGTGCTAGAGCTTCCACGCTGTTCGCGGCAGCGAGCCCGACGATCTCCATCCGCTGTGGGATCTCGCTAGCTACTTTGAGCGTGCTCGTACCAATAGACCCAGTCGAGCCTAACAAAACCACTTTTTTACGCTTCATAGATAAGGTGTGTGATGAAAATTTAAGCGAACCAGACCAAATAGAAATACAGCACAGGTGCGGTGAAGCAAAGGCTATCGATCAAGTCTAAGGCCCCACCAATTCCCGGCAGAGTAGTCCCGCTATCTTTTGACTCCAGACTCCGTTTGATCACCGACTCAGCGAGATCGCCCACAACAGTGCACAGCGAAAGCAGCACGCTCAGTCCAATCACATGCCCCCAGCCACCGAGTACCGTAAGTTGGTCAGATTTCAAAGCATACAGCCCGCAACCAAAAGCCACAGCCCAGACGATAGCGCCAAAGAACCCCTGCCAAGTCTTACCTGGGCTAATATGAGGAATCATCTTGTGCTTACCGATCAAAGAACCAGTACAGTACGCTCCAATGTCGGTGATCTTCGTCACACAGACTAACCAAATAAGTAGCCACGCACCAGGCACTGCTCCTGCTAGATCTGGCACGAAGAGCACTCTACCCATGAAACTAAAGAGGAACGGAATGTAGAGAAAGCTAAGTACTGTGGATGCCACAGCAACCAAGGACTTACTTCCATCGATTGGCTCTCGCAGCTGAAAAATGAAACTTGCCAGCACCGCAATCGCTATGGCCGAGCCATCGACTGCTCCCAAGATTGGTAGAGCTTCAGCGCCCATTGTGGCGAGTAAATACGCAATGGTGAGCGTGTAGCCGATAGATAGCCCAACACCCAATTTGACCTGGCACGGCAATCCGTTAGCGCGAATCATTTTGTAAAGCTCGGCACTCGCAGCGATCGATAAGAAACAAATCAAGCCGAGGTATGCCCACTGATTTTTACTCACAAAGGTACCACCAACAATCACCACTAACAAAATGGTACTGAAGAGTCGTGCGCCAAATACTTGAGCCTTGGATTTACTATCACTCATACGTCAGAGCATCCAACCCAGCCCCACCCCCTTTGGCAATGAGATTCCCATCTATTTATCCTGATAAATAAGCTTTATAGTTCACAAACTGGAAGAGCCACTTATAAAGTCCTACGTGGCTCGCCTATTCCAACACGAACTTTTTAAGCTCTTCCTCTTCATTATATGTAGCTTTATTGGAGCTGCATTAGTTGCCCCTTATCTCTATGGCTGGGGTAGAGACCTTGCTGCCAGCCAGGGTCCCTTTGTAGATGATCCAGTTTTTTGGGATTCTCCAAAAATTTGGCTCGCTGAAAAATGTGACTCCGCAAAGTTTTCTCGATATTTCAACAGAGGACTCATGGCATGCGCCGTACTCTTTCTCTATCCTCTAATCAAAAGCCTCAGGGGCAATGGAACACAGCAAGTAAAGCCGCCTCTCAGAAAACGTATTCAGCCCGGCGCACAGGGATGGCGTGATATGGCGATTGGCGTCCTGTTCTCGGCTGGTTTTCTCACGCTACTAGTAGGCCTTCTATATCTTCTAGGATGGGTGAAAACCTCGGGCGATTTCGACTTCACCAAGGCATTCCAAAAAGCAATCATCCCAGCGGTCATTGTAGCTCTACTGGAAGAATGGTTATTTAGAGGAGTGCTCTACGGTGTGCTCATGCGTAAGCTCAATGCAGTGCAGACAATCATTGGGCTTTCAATCATCTTTGCTGCCGTCCATTTCCTGAGCCCACCGAAAGGCATCGCTGTAGCAGACCCACGGAGTATGATGGCCGGCTTTGAGATGCTCGGGCTGATTGGTCAAAAATTCCTCGCTGCTAGCTCTTTCTTCGGAGTCTTCCTCACACTTTTTGTGGTTGGAGCTACCCTAGCCTACACGCGCTATAAGACCGGCAAGCTCTGGCTGGCGATTGGCCTTCACGCTGGCTGGGTGTTCTCACTAAAGTTCACCAACAAGCTGACTGACTCAGTTGAGTCATCCCAAAGCTTACTCTATAACGACAGCCTGATGGACGGAATCCTTCCACTTATCACTCTCCTCATCACCTGGCTTTGCCTTTCACTCTACCTCCGCCCTCGTAAACTGTGCGCCCGCCAAGACTAACACGTCTGCTCGACTACCTGTACCCACCATCGTGTCACCACTGTGACACGCCGACAAAGGATGGTCGTTACCTATGTAAAGGATGCGCCTCGGACAGTGCTCGCGTCGAAATTCCTTTCTGCGACCGTTGTGGCGAGGGATTTGACGGCGCCATCACTGGTCCTTTTCTGTGCCCCAATTGCCAACACCTCGATTTCAGCTTCCAGTTCGCTCGAGCCGCTCTGCGCAACACTCACGCTAATCACCAGTTAGTTGTCGACTTTAAGTATTTAAAGAAGTTCTACCTAGCAAACGAGCTCGCACTATTTTGCAAGGAAGCGATGGAAAACGACCCACGCTTCACCGGACTCCCCTCCCCGGTTCTCATCCCAGTCCCATTACATTGGCGAAGGAAGTGGCACAGGGGATTCAACCAGGCTGAAGAAATTTCCAACCAGCTGGAACGGCTCACCAGCCTACCGACACGAAATGCGCTGAGCCGCACGCGGAACACCAAGACGCAGACTCGACTAGGTAGGAAAGATCGCCTCAAAAATCTAGAGGGGGCATTTAAATTCAACAAGTTAGACGCGCACTTCAAATCTGTAATCTTGATAGATGATGTCTTCACCACCGGCTCCACGGCGACGGCCTGTGCTGAGGTTCTTAAAAAACACGCCCCTCAGCTAGAAAACATTGTTGTACTCACCGCCTTACGTGGCTAGTCTGCCGCAAGAAATGGCACCCGCTGCCAAACAACTTTACTAAAGCCATGGGTATTTTTGAACGACCGAGACTTCGCAACAATAAGAGAAAGGACATGCCTAACGACCTTTGGACTAAGTGTCCGGAGTGCAATGCAATGATCCACACGCTTGACCTAAAACAGAACTATCAAGTCTGTACTAGCTGTGACCATCACTTCCTCCTAGGCTCGCATGAGCGGATCGCATCCATCGCGGACGCCAACTCATTCGAGGAGACTAATGCTGACCTTTACTCCAAAAACCCACTTGGGTTCCATAAGTATGAAGAGAAAATCGACATGCTTCGCAAAAAGACTGGAATGAATGACGCTGTGGTCACTGGCCGTCTCAATGTCGATGGTAATCCAGCAATGATAGCAGTGATGGACTTCAAGTTCTTTGCTGGGTCGATGGGCTCAGTGGTGGGTGAAAAAATAACCCGGGCTATCGAGACCGCCGTCAAAGAAAAGCGCGGCATGATCATCGTCTCCTCATCCTCTGGAGCTCGTATGCAAGAAGGTATGCTGTCACTTATGCAGATGGCTAAAACCTGTGCAGCTCTAGCTCGCCTTTCCGAGCACGGTCTTCCCTATATCTCACTTCTCACCCACCCAACTACGGGTGGAGTGACTGCCTCATTCGCCACCATCGGCGACATCAACCTGGCTGAACCAAAGTGCATGATTGGCTTTGCTGGCCCACGTGTGGTCAAAGAGACCACCCACCAAGACCTCCCACCAGGCTTCCAGACTGCCGAGTTCATGCTACAGCACGGCCTCGTCGACTCCATCGTGCGACGCCAAGACATGAAGAAGAAGCTTGGCCAATTGCTCAGCTATATGATGCCACTCTAAATTTACACATTCTTTAAAAAAGCCTCTCTGATCTTATTGGAGAGGTTTTTTTGTAGCCTAAAGAACACCCGAAGATGAACTATCAGGAATCGCTAGACTGGCTCTACTCGACCCAACTCTTTGGTATAAAGCTTGGGTTAGATGGCCCACGCCAACTTCTCCGCCAGTTTTTAGCGAACCCCACGAGCACAACCAAGGTCGTCCACGTGGCGGGTTCTAACGGCAAAGGATCGACCTGTGCAATGATTGATTCCTTGGCACGCGCCACAGGTGTGCGCTGTGGTCTTTTCACCTCTCCCCACCTGGTCGATTTTCGCGAACGAATTCGCGTGAATGGTGAGATGATTCCAGAGGCTAAAGTCACCCATAGCCTAAATGATTTACACGAGCTACTAGCCGACTGGGATCACCACCCTACATTTTTTGAGATCACCTTGGCCATCGCTATGCGCCATTTCAAAGAGATGGAATGTGACCTCATTATTCTGGAGACTGGAATGGGTGGACGGCTGGATGCCACCACAGCCGTGCCCGCAGATGTTTGTGTCATCACGCCTATCGCGCTCGACCACACCGAGTGGCTTGGAGACACGTTAGAAAAAATTGCCCTCGAAAAGGCGGGGATTATTTGCCCGAACAAGCCAGTCCTCAGCGCAAAGCAAGAACGTGAAGCCTCTATAGTCATTGCAGAGGTGGCTGACGAGCGACACGCTCTACTCACCATCGTCAGCGGCCCATTGCTAGGGTACTCGATCAACCTCGCTGGCCGACATCAGGCAGAAAATGCCAAGCTTGCGGTCGAGACAATCTCGGCGCTAGGCATCCGGCTCAACTTCGACACAGTGCGACACGCTCTAGCGAATATTCAATGGCCAGGCCGGTTTGAAACACTCTCAGAATCACCTCAAATCATCATCGATGGAGCGCATAACCCGCACGCCGCGCATGCTCTGATAGAGACTTGGAAGGAAAAGTTCGGGGAACAAAAGGCCACCTTGGTATTTGGCGCAGTAGAAGAAAAAGATGTGAGTGCTGTTCTTGAAATCCTCTCTAGTATCAGCAGTGAAATTCACCTCACCCCTCTCGACTCGCCTCGCAGCATGTCTGCCGCCGCCGTCAAAGAGCTTCTCACTGGAAATTCACCCACTCCGCAGCTCCACGCAAACCTAGAAAGCTGCCTAGCTTCGCTAGAAGAACACGATTCACCGATCCTGATCGCGGGCTCGCTCTTCCTCATAGGAGAAGCCAAGGCCCTCACCGGAGACGGCGGGTTCCAGCGCAGCAGTCAGTAATTACTGAATAACCCTCCTACCGCGAAAGGGTCGAAAGGGTCGAAAACCTTAGTGCTATGAAGGGTGGACGATGAAGCAATTTTTCACCACTCATCACACAAATTTTACGAATAGGTTGATGAAGCTTGCTAACGACACACGCTGGAAAGAAGAAAAAATCTGAGCACCACGAATTCTCAATTCTCAATTCTCAATTCTCAATTCTCAATTCTCAATTCTCAGTCAGTAATACATTCACCGCAGCTACTTTGAGTAGCGTCGGAGTTCGAATTCCTCGAACTTTTCTACCACTTCAAAGCCATTGAAATGGTGCTCGAACTCTGGGAAGCGCGTGTCGCCATCGTAGGCATTGTAGATG
>JBLHPP010000111.1:0-7798 GCA_047624385.1 Crocinitomicaceae bacterium | reverse complement strand
AAGTCACAACTCCTGCATGAACGAACCCGATCTATTCGCATCATTCCCAGAGAAAAATGAAGCACCAAACCCAGCGACCCGCATGGTCCAGCTGGCGAGCGAACTAGATCGCCATAACAACCTCTACTACCAAGATGCTCAACCAGAGGTCTCCGACGCCGAGTACGATAAGCTCTACCGCGAGCTCGAAGAACTAGAGAAAAGTACCCCCGATCTAGCTGATGCGAACTCGCCGACGCAGCGCGTAGGTGGAGCTCCTCTAGACTCCTTTGAAAACATCGAGCACCTCGTCCCGATGCTCTCGATCGATGATGTATTCGAGCTCTCAGACGACCAACTGGCTGCCAAGCCTGGTACGCCGCGTGAAGAAGAGCTCATCACCTTTTACCAAAGGCTGCAGAAGAACCTAGGTCAACAAAGCATCCCAGTCACCATCGAGCCTAAACTCGATGGAGTCGCAGTGACTCTCGTTTACCGCGATGGCACGCTCGACTACGCAGCCACACGCGGCGATGGCAAGCGCGGCGATGTGGTCACCGAAAACGTCCGCACGATCAAATCGATCCCACTCAAACTAGGAACGGGAGCGCCAGCGCTACTTGAGATCCGGGGGGAAATATTCATGCCGAATAGTGGCTTTGCTAAAATGAATAAGGAACGCGATGCCAAAGGACTTCAGGTGTTCGCCAACCCACGCAATGCCACAGCCGGCACCATCAAGCAGCTCGACTCACGCGAGGTAGCCAAACGACCACTCGACTTCCTCGCCCACGGACTCGGTGGCTACGACGGCCCAGCTCTTTCTAGTGAAAACGACTTTCATGCACTACTCGACACGCTCAAGATTCCTCGCAACACACCCATCCAGGTCACTGACTCACTCGATGGACTGATCGCTGCAGTCAATCACCTCAACGAACTGCGGCACGGACTCGACTATGCGACTGATGGAGCGGTGGTCAAAGTGATTGATCGCGCCACCCGCGAGGCACTTGGTTTCACCTCTAGAGCCCCACGCTGGGCAGCTGCTTACAAGTTTCTACCAGAACAAGCCGAAACCACGATCAATGCTGTCACCATCCAAGTCGGCCGCACCGGTGTCCTCACTCCAGTAGCAGAGCTCACGCCGGTTCTCGTCTCTGGTACCACAGTCGCGCGAGCCACCCTGCACAACCAAGAGGAAATCGAGCGCAAGGACATCCATATCGGCGACACAGTCATCATCGAAAAGGCCGGTGAAATCATCCCAGCTGTGGTCAAAGTCATCAAAGAAAAACGCCCAACAGGGGCAACTCCCTACTCTCTCTTTGATGCAGTCAATGGAATCTGTCCATCGTGTTCCTCACCTATTTCTCAGGAAGAGGGCATGGTCGCATGGCGCTGCACTAACTACACCTGCCCAGCCCAAGCAATCACTCTCATCAAGCAATTTGCCTCGCGAAAGGCTCTCGATATCGACGGGCTCGGAGGTTCGGTGGCTGAAGCAGTGGTCCACAATGGACACGTCAAGACTCCGCTCGACCTCTTCGATCTCGACATCATAACCCTCAGCGAACTCAACCTCGGCACCAAGTTTGAACCTAGGCTCTTTGGCGAAAAACGCGCCACCAAGGTGCTAGAATCTCTCAATCAATCCAAAACCAAACCCCTCCACCTCTGGCTCTATGCCATGGGTATTCGAAACATCGGTGAGTCTGCAGCTCAAGAAATGGCTAGACTCCATCCATCTCTCGCTGAAATTTCAAACAGCCCGGTCATTGCTGCCCTAGCAGACCTTCCAAACTTTGCTGAACTCAGCATTTCTAAACGAAAAAAGGAAAATCACCCACTCTTGTCTGAGTACCAAATTGATGACAATCTAGGCCCAGTGGCCGCGGCATCTATTCGCAGCTTCTTCCAATCCGAGACGGGCCAACACGTACTCGATAAACTCGCGAATTTAGGAATCAATCCAAGCTCAGAAAACTACGCACCAAAGCCCTCAGAGATCGACACAAGTAGACTCATTTTCACTGGAAAAACATTTGTCATCACTGGCTCGCTAAGCCAACCAAGACCAGCATTCAAAAAACAAATCGAATCGCTCGGCGGCAAAGTCTCTGGCTCCATCTCAAGAAATACAGACTACTTACTCGCAGGAGAAAAAGCCGGATCAAAAGCGGATAAAGCCGAACAACTAGGCGTCAAAGTCCTCGATGAAGCGGCATTCAACGCTATGCTCTAAGCCAAAGTGATAGAGGAAGTCTGATCACTCTAAGACCTTTCAAAGGTAAGTTTATTCTTTTGCCAAAGCTTGACTAAACCACCCTCAGATAGCGTGAGCGATTTGTAGAGCTTCTCCCACTGCGATTCATCTGCGACGGCAAAGGCGGTGGCAAAAGCATCTGCTACAGCAGCTCCCTCTTTACTCGCCACAGCCACTACTCTGTCATACTGCATCACCTCGCCCGTGAGCGGATTCACTAGCTTACGCGTCGCATCATGCGCTGAAACAGCAAGACCGGCATCCGCAAATTCGATAGTGCCGACGAGATCAATTTCGTCCGCCACAGGTGTTCCCATCACAGCGAGCGACCAATCTCGTCCTTCTGGGTGCTGGCCAATGGCATAGGACTCCCCTAGGTGCAGCAAGGCTGAGGTTACCCCTAAGTTACGAGCCTGCTGCGCAACTTGATCCGCGAGGACCCCTTGAACAATCGCGTTAAAACTAAGTTGCATCAGAGGATTAGTGAGCCGAATTTCATTCTCATTTACCTGCACAAAATCTAACGATGAAGCTTGTATCCGCTGCGCCCAGTCATCAGGTAAAGCTGCCCCATCTAGCGAACTCCAGGCTCCGTGAATAGCGGGCTGAAAAAGCCCTAAAGTTCGGTCTACTAAAGCCCCCGATAATCCAAGTAACTTTGTAAATACTTCTGAGGGATTTTCTAATTTACGCTCACTATTTAGCCGGCTCAATTCAGATGACGCACTGTAGAGGCTAAACGCTGACTCTCCCCCTCGGATCATTCGCTCAATCATTGCATTGAGCATCTCGACACTCTCGCTCCTAACACCATACCACTCGGCACTCATCTCCATTCCAAAACCAATACCCGACCATTGAGCATCGCCGCACTCACTCGAAATTTCAGGCTCAGTCGACCTGTTGCATTGAGACAGTAGTATCCCGAGACTGCCAGCACTCGCGCACTTCAAGAAGTTTCGTCGACTGGCTTCCATACTAGTTATTCGCTCGATTACGGCGGCTCGTACGGATTTGCAAAACTAGCCCGGTTCCGATCAACCACAGCGTACAAAGAACCACGAAGTCATAAAAGTAGGTAGCAAAGCTGCCCAAGAAATTTCCGGCGTGAAGATCTAATACAAAACGTGACATTGAAATCCCGCCACCAGCCCATTGCGTCCGCAGAGTGCCCTTTAAAGTATCATCCTGCAGCGTATGCAGAGTCACAGCTTTGATTATTTCGTTCGTTTCAGAGAACTCTAACCAGTCAGAATCAGCGATTGACCATCCACCAGCAGAGCGAATCGCCATTTTTCCATTCACCACTCCCGCTTCAATCAACGGAATTTCGGGTAAGGATAGTTCATCTAGCTTTTCAATGACTTCTCCATCTAAACTCAATCGTAGAATCACCTGATCACTCACTACTGCGATACAATCATTAAGCTGTAACGCAGTGAGAAACTTCCCCTCAACGTCCAGATGTCTTTGATCAAAAAATACAATTCCATCCCATGAAGTAATCGTGTGACCGTGCAGATGGACGGACAAAGGTTCCCCACTCGGTGTCATACCGTAGGCTGAAAGTATCATTGGAGAATTCAGCTCGATAGAGTCTAGTCCAAAGTCCTCGGAATGATTGAGCACTAGACCTGTCAGCAAAACCCAGATCAAGGGCAGAGCTGAGATCATCCCTAACAACCGGTGCCAACGCCTAGACTTGTGTTTCTTGCGCTTCGGCTTTCTCACCACATCACACACAGGAGAGCACCCCACTTGGAAATGGGTTGAACTTTCTGATGAGGTGTCGGAGTCTGACATGGCTGTTATTTCCCAGTTTGTTGGGATAAATACAAGGCTGCAGCACTTAATTTTTTAAGAGCATTAACTGATAAGGTGGCACCGACGATGCCGTCTATCTTCTTATTCAATGTCTTACCATTAAGTGAAGCTCCTACGAATTGTTTGGTGAAAAATGGCCGTGTCACTTCCCAGCCATGACTCTCGCGGTAGACTAGCACCTTAATCTCAGTAAGTTTATCAGCTTTCACTACTATGCCAGTAGTGATCAACTGGCTCTTACCAATCCCTTCAAGAATCCAGGCCGTTTTTCCACTGGCCTGCCAATAACGGATTTTCTTTGAAGGATAGCTCCGTCCGACAATCGATTTGAGTTGTTTCGCCTGAGCACCACTTAGCTCTAGTACCTGGGTTTTAGGAAGCTTACCGAACTGGCGCTTCATAAAAACCGACGGCTTTTCATAGACCTTTTCAGCAGCACCAACGACAGGACACAACAAGGCTATAGCCAGAACGGCAAAAGCCGCCCGACCCAAAAAGGATCGAACGGATTTCGTGAATAACAAAATTAACATTATAGTTTACATACTATGCTGGCATAGCTCTGGCCGGCCAGCGAGTTTGTAAGTAAATTAAGTACTAGTAGTACCAACCAAAGCCGAAGTTGTAGGTTTTCATAGCGTCATCATCATTCTTTTCAGATGTCATGTAGTCCACTTTAACAACTAAGTTCTCATTGATCCAGTAATTGGCACCAACATTATACTCAGTGTATTTTGCTTGGTTTGTAGCATTATCTTTAACGTCGGCGTACTTAAACTGTGAGTAACGAGCAAACACGCCAACTTTACCGATAGCTGTATCCCATGCATAGGATGGCTCGAAGTAATAACCCCATTGGCTGGAGCCGTCTCCTTCAACATCGATATCCCAACCTGTGCCGAGTCCAATGAATTGGAACCCACCATTACGGTAAACACCGTGCATTTCAGCAAGAACACCAGTCTGTGAGCCAGATGCATTACTATCCATGTCAGATTGGTACTGTAGCGCACCACCAAGCTCAACACCAGCAATACCAGTGTACTTAGTGCGTGTGGTAATTGCCCAGCTATCATTGTTCTGATAAAATGGATTGTTATCAGAAACGCTGCTGAAAAGATCAATACCATACTTGGAGCGACCACCACGAATAGAGCCTCCCTCAGTGTTTATACCGCCGTGGAAAAGACCATCAAATTGCCAGCCAGAATCGTAATTCTTAGTGACTCCAAGACCAAGTAATGTCCATGTAGTAGGTATGATTCGTTTCTCAACATTTGGACGCTCAACACCGTAGAAAGTAGTTGGTTCGTGCACTTCGTTAATCAAGCCAACTGGAGCAAGAATAAGACCTAATTTAGCAACGAGGCTCTCGTTAAATGTATATTCAAAATAGGCTTGCTCAAGTTTCAACTCTGTTCCGCCGCTAGTCCAATCTGAGCTTTCTTTTTTTCTAAGCGCGTGCTCAAGCTCAGTCTCAGTAACCAACTTCAAGTTGTCAGTAATCTGAAAGTCTGCAAATAAAACGATACGGTGCGGATCGATATTATCAGTACCATCACCAATACTTGAATGAATCTCCCCGTATGAACCAAAGGTAAAACGGTCGAAGAAGCTCTTCTCTTGGGAAATGAGCGATGCGTCGAGGGCATCAGCATCGCTTCCTGCAAGGGCTGTGCCTAACAATGCAGAACTTAGAGCTGCGGTCGTGAATAGTGTCTTATTCATAATATATATAATTTGGAATCCAATCCAGACTACCACACACAATAATTTTTTAATGGATGATAGAAATTCTTGGCTGACTCATTTTCTATAGAGAATGAATCTCAATAGCAATAATAAACTGAAGGAAACTTAAATAAATTAGACTGAAATAAGATATAATCACTAACTGTAAATAAGTTACAACATTAGCAAGTTTACTAATACGGAGTATATTAAATCTCAATAGATCAATATGCAGAAAAACACAGAATTTAGGTGCAGGAAAATGCCATAGAATCTCGATAAACGAGCAGCATTTCACTTGAAATTGAACACCTTCAGGTTTATGTGTCACTAGAAATCTAAGTTCCTATGAAAAAACTAGCACTCATTCTTGCATCAACAATCGCAGGCCTCGGCGCATCACACGCAGCAGCTGACGGCGCTACAGTATACAACACTTGTTTGCCCTGCCATGGGGCAACTGGCGCAGGCATTCCTGGAGCATTCCCTCCGCTTGCTGAGTCCGAGTGGGTCAATGGTCCAATCGAAAACCTTATCCGCATTCAGTTACGCGGTCTCATAGGGCCTATCAGTGTTAAAGGTAAGCAATACAACAGTGCGATGGGACCCAACTCTACTATGTCAGATGATGAGATAGCAGCGGTACTCACATATGTGCGTAGTAGCTTTGGCAACACATCCTCTGCTGTGACAGCAGATCAAGTCAAAGCCCTTCGCTCAGAAGTAGGAAAGCCAATGCTTAAAGCAGAAGAGCTCATCGACCCAAACAAGGCACCGGCGGCAGAAAAGCCAGCTGAGGAAAAACCTACCGCTGAAGGCTATACTAAAGCTAATGTTATAGAAGCTCCAGCAGTAGCGGCTGAAGCACCACTGAAAGCTGGCGAAATCACAGCTTCTGGCAAGGTCACTAAATCCGAAGTTCAAGCGGGCCCAAACAAGCTCGTACTCGGAGGAATCGCAGCATGGTCACTCCTCTGCATCCTTCCGTTAGTTACAGGTTTCGGCCGCAAAGCCTAAGCCAACACCTTAGTATAGATTACTAAAATCTCTTCAGCAGCGTCCCGCCATGTGCGAGACGCTGCTTCTTTTTGTAGCTGGCTCACTAATTCTCGATAACTAACGGTGCTCTCTACCAGGTGAGATATGCTTCGAACCCAGGAGTCCATGTCGCGATGGTCGACCACGAATGCGCTCTTGAGAATCTCTTTAGCTCCGCACCTTTCAGAAAGAATAACAGCGAGACCCGCCTGGGCGGCCTCGAGCGCAACCATTCCGAACGGCTCAGCAATTGACGGTAACAGGAGCAGGTCAGCCCGGCTGTATACTAGTGAGACACTCTCTAGTGGAATCTTACCCAGCAACTCAACATTTTGCTGTAGGTCATAGAATTCAACCAACTTCCTCATAGGATCAAGTAACTCCCCCGTTCCAACCATAAGCAGACGAAGGTGAGGGTAGTGTTGAACCAACCTCCGGAAGACTTCTACCACCAATTCTGGTGACTTCTGTGAACAAAATCTCCCTACGAAAAGTAGCGTCTTGAGCTCGTCTACTTCTCTTAAATTCAATGAAGAAGAAGAATCGATAGCATTCTGCACCAGACAAATTTTCCAAGCTGGCACACAATAGGCACTCGCCAAAGACTGCGCTGATATGTCACTCACGGCAATGACAGCATCTGCATGCTCGATCCCCCATTGTTCCAGAGCTCTGATCCCACGATTGGCAAATACTCCTACTCGTTCGACTTGGTTAGAATGCATTTGTAAAACCATAGGCACTCCATGAACTTTCTTCAGCGCAACAGCTGCGAGTAGGCCATGCCAATCATGCGCGTGGACAATATCTGGTAGACCATGAGCAGCTTGACCAACAACCCATGACGAGAAGCTTTGCACTGCCTCAAATAAGGTCTCACCTCTAAGTGATTGGCCTGAAATGATTTTATCTACGAGCCGATCAAAGTCACACGAAGCGAAATCCTCATTAAGGTAGGAA
>JBLHPP010000110.1:0-7808 GCA_047624385.1 Crocinitomicaceae bacterium | reverse complement strand
CCGAAGGGGGCCTATCTTCAAAAACGAGCTACGCTCGCAAATTTAAAGAATTAATAACTCACACACCGACAGCGGGAGTTGCCGGAGGTGCCCTGAAGGTTAATGCCCCGGCTATCTCTGGCAGAGAGAGTGAAAGGTTTCGCACTTTTCCCAGCTATGCCATTCGATGAATTCTGCTCAATTTTGTTAATTCTGTATGAAGATTGCTAGGCGAAGTGATCTTGCAGGAGTGTATTGAGTGCTCGACGAAATGGGCTAGGTAAAGGAAGTGCATCGAGCGATGTGAGGGGCTGCCAGGCTTCATCTTCTAAGAGCTCAATTTTTTCAGGAGCTTGGTAAACGTAGAGTGTCACTTTGTGGTGGGTGATCGCGTAGTTTCGCTGGAGTAAAAGCGGCTGATTCTCTAGCTCATGGGCCTGGCGCTCGGGGAGCTTCCACATGCCAGATCTGCGGGCGGTGTCGCTTGCTTTGTGGAGGAGTACGGTCTTATTTTTTTGATCAATAGCCAACATGCATAGCTCATCTAAGAGCACGGTTTTTTTGCGAGCCTTCTTTAGAGGTAAACGGGTGGGTTCAGAAGTTTGGCAGTATACTTTGACTGGGCAAATGCCACAATGAGGGGATTTATTGGTACAGATTTGCTGCCCGAGCTCCATGAGCGCAGAGTTGTAGAGTCTAGGTTGACCGGGAGATACGAGCTCGCCCGCCCATTGCCAGAGCTGTTTTGTGCCAGCGGTGCTATCCACGCGTTCTTGGTAATCGAAGAGCCTAGAGAAAACACGCGCGACGTTTGCATCGACGAGCGGCTGAGATTGGTTATAGGCGAACGATGCCACTGCCCCTGCCGTGTATTGGCCGATTCCGGGGAGGTCTAATATCTCAGCGTGTTGCGTGGGGAAAACGCCCTCGTGGTTTTCACAAATAGCCTTGGCCGCCTTCTGTAGATTTCTCACACGTCGGTAATAACCGAGGCCTTCCCAAGCGCTGAGGATTTCTTGCTCGGGGGCATGGGAGATGGATGCTGGCGTCGGGTAGCGCTCTAGGAAGCGGGTGTAAAAGCCTTTCCCTAAAACTGTAGCCACCTGAGTTTGCTGGAGCATCACTTCGGAAACCAATATGTGCCATGGGTCAATGGTCTGCCTCCACGGGTAGTCCTTGCCTACTTCTCTGAACCAATCAATGAGGGACGACTGGAATGCTATTGCTTGTTGGGTGGCGAGCATTTTAGGCTGAGGTTTGTATTGAGCTGATGGTGGTGGTCAAGCTGTGCTCGGCAGCGGGAGCGAGAATGTGGACGTCTGCAAGAGCGTTGGCTGACTCTACGCATACGAAGTTATGGAATTCATCGTCACCAAGGTCCGCTAATTTCTGAGACTTTTCTGACCATGGGTTCCAGATCACAGTCGACTGGCTGCCAGACTTTTCAATCTTGATAGTCCGCTGGAATCCTGGATCGTGGATTTCTACTGGCTGATCACTCTCTAAATAGACGCTGTCGACTTCAGAGTCGAAGCGGATAGGACCCTGTTGGATCTTTTCTTCCCCTACTACGGTGTCGAGGTAGGTGGTTTTTTCGAGACCTGTGAGTGCCACTTGCTGAATGTCGCTGATGTAAAAATAGCTGTGTAGGGCACCTCCAATGGTGATTGGTGTGCTTCCATTGTTGGTTGTTTTCAGCTCTAGGCTAAGCGACTTCCCCACTTTGATCGTGAGAGTGAGAGTCGTATCAAATTTCCAGATATCAACTGACTGGGTGTCGAGTTGTAGAGTGACCTCTGTATATTCCTCAGTGCTCCGACTTCCAATGAGTTGCCAAAATCGATTTCGAGCAAACCCGTGTGAGGGCATTGTGGAGTCGCTAGGGTGCGCGTTAAACCAAGGCCAGCAGACCGGAATGCCTCCGCGGATAGCTTTGCCTTCGGTAAAGAGAGCGTCATGGCTAGTGAAAATAACAGGTTCTTGATCGCGGGGGATGAAGTCGATCAGGTGAGCTCCGTGTAGGGCGATAGTGGCTGATGCGTGATCGTTGCTAATGCGAATAGTCGGGTACTCTGGTGCAAAGTCTTCGTACCAAAGTTCAAAGGGGATGAGGTGCTTTTTAGAGAGCGTCGGAGCCATAGGAATAGGCTGTATTGGTTCGCTCTCTAGTCAACTGAGAAGCGTCACTTTTTTCCTTTGCTCACCCTAGACACTCCCATTTTCATGAAACTCTTCATTCTGAAAGTTCAAGAAATCCTGCAATTCGTATAAGTGTGTAGGAGGTTACCTAGAAAATTACATGTAAGGGCACCTCCGGCAACTAGCGTTGGTGGTGCTGGAAAGAATTTCAAGCGAGGCTAGGCGTGATGAGTGAGCGGATTTTTATCCGTGAACGAAGAATAACGCAGCCTTGCGCAGAAAGGCTTTCCGGCCCGAAGGGGGCCTATCTTCAAAAACGAGCTACGCTCGCAAATTTAAAGAATTAATAACTCACACACCGACAGCGGGAGTTGCCGGAGGTGCCCTTAATTCTTTCGACACCGCAGGCAACTTGTCCGCCATAGTTTTAGCGCCGCAGGAATCTACCTAGATAACCTCCCTTGTGTAGTAGGAGCACTGACAACCGTCCCGCTCACTTTCCCCCTAATCCAATTCCCATTTGTGCTTAGGGTAACGGCCGGCTAAATCTTTTTTCATCTGAGCAAATCCCGACTCCCAAAATCCTGCTAGATCTTGAGTCATCTGCCAAGGTCGCTGATTAGGAGCGCACACATGGACTAACACCTTTATCTTACCTCCGGCAATAGTCGGGGTCTGCTCGACACCATAGAGCCGTTGGACCTGTAACGCCATTGTCGGCGGCTTACCTATCTCGTACTTAAGCTTTACCTCTCGTCCATTACTCAGCTTGATACGCTCTGGAGCATAGTGATCGAGAGCTGCTTTTTGCGGCCCAGATAGCCACGTCCTCAGAGCGGGCATGACCTCACGGTCTTTGATTTCTTTGTACCCCAATGCCCCATCACAGATCTGCTCAAAGGCGATTGCTTTGTCTTCTTCATCAAAACCTGGCAGCTCCAGCTCTGGCATCCACTCCCTCAGGCTTAGAAGCCGCGCTATCCATTGTTCGACACCAGCATCCCACTTCTTGAGTTTAAGCTCACCATTGGCCACCCGTTCCGCCAATAGCTGGGCAGCCATCGCAGCATCGGGCTCGCCACCATCTTTGCTGGTGATCACTAAGTCGCGGAATCTTTGCTCGCTTCGGTTAACCACCCTACGAATCGTTTCATCAAAATAAGCATGCGCACCCTCGACAAAATCATTCGGGAAAAACTTTCTCAGGTCATCGAGTGATATACTGACGCAGCGATTAAGGTAGAGTTGGACATCTTTACCACCCACTTCAGTGAGCTCAGTCACCACAAATGCCCCAGCATTCTTGACCACACTGGATTCATCTAATTTCCCTCTACGCTTTCCCACTAAGCGGCACGCCAAATTACCTTTACCAATACGCACTGCAATTTGGTCACTGAACGCAACTAGCATTGCCTGGCTCACGGCTTGTGCATTCCCCTCAAAATCAATATCCTTCAAACTCCAACCAGCTCTTTGGCATTGTTGCTGAATCTGTTTCATTGCCTGTGACACCTCGCGCGCCCCCTTGGCTAACACTCCTATATTTTGGCACCTCCTTGGGTCATACTGCATATGCTGCGCTGATTGGTATGCTCGCCATTCCCCAGCAAAGTCCGACAGGTCATCCTCATACAAGAACGCTTTCTTGCCATCCCCATTGCGAGCAAAGACTCCCTCGCCTTGCACACAGGCGGCTATAAATACAGCCTCAGCTAGGCAGCCCCCACTATGGGCTGCAATCAAAAGTCGAGCATAGCGTGGGTGCATTCGCATTCGCACCATTTGTTTACCAATATCAGAAAGTTCACCGCCTAGCTCAGTTGCGGAGAGTTCCAAAAGTAGAGTATCTGCATGCTCCAGCAATGATTCCATTGGACATTCTAACCAATGAAACTCGCGCACATCCAACACGCCGCGGCCTTTCAGCTGCAGCACTGTCTCAGATAAATCTGTGCGTTGGACCTCGGGTAACTCAAAGGCTGATCTGCGACCGTGGTCAGTCTCACTCCAAAGCCTGACACAGTGACCAGGGCCAGTACGGCCAGCTCGACCCGCGCGTTGCTCAGCTGCGGCGCGCGAGATCTTCTGCACCATCAAAGTGTCGAGCCCACGGGTAGGATCGTACTCGGAAATCCGTGCCACACCAGAGTCCACCACCGCGCGAACCCCATCAATAGTCAGTGAAGTCTCAGCCACATTAGTCGAAACAATAACCCGTCGCTGATCACCATTGCCCAACACGGCAAGGTCTTGCTTATCTGGACTCAAAGCTGAGTACAGCGGACAGACCTGCAAGGACCGGCTCCAGCCAGAGCTCTCTATCAACTCCACTGTCCGACGGATTTCATACACACCAGGAAGAAATACTAAAATATGCCCCTTGGCATCAGACTCCACTAGCTCCTTTACAGCGCTCGCGCATTTATCCCAGATCATCGACTCACGACGCGCCCCACCTCGGCTCTGCACCTGCACTCCTTTATAAGAAATCTCCACGGGATAACTGCGACCTGAAGCTTCGATCTGAACACATTTTCCACCTAAATACTCAGCTAGCCCAGACAACTCAAGGGTCGCAGACATCACCACTAGCTTGAGGTTCTGATTCTTTTGTTCCTGCCACTCTAGGCAGAGAGCTAAGGATAAATCACTGGCCAATCGACGTTCATGGAATTCATCAAAGATCACTGCGCCCACTCCCTCCATCGATCCACTTTCTAGCCAAGTTGCTAGAACTCCATCAGTGACATAAACAATCCGCGTGTCTTGGCCCATCTGGCGGTCAAAACGAACCACATGCCCCACTTCTCCACCCACTCGCCCATTACGCAGGCTAGCCACCCGACGCGCGAGCATCCGCGCTGCAATCCTACGGGGCTGCACTACAACAATCAATCCCTCAACCAGGCCGCTATCAAGCAATATCTGCGGGACAGCCGTCGACTTACCCGAGCCGGTCGGAGCTTTCAGCAAGGCCCTAGCCGCTGTAGCTCCTGCCATCGCATCGAGCAATTCCTGCTCGATTTCATACACTGGTAAATCCATCTAACCTTTACGATAATTACGTCGATAATCCGTCGGGCTCATTTTCATGACTTTACGGAAACCACGGGTAAAGTTGGCATGATCAGAATACCCCACACTCGCCCCCACTTCCTTCACACTCATATTCGTGCCAACCAGTCGCTCACAAGCAGTCGAGATCTTGGCTTGGATAATAAATTGTTTAGGGGTGGTGTTCATGTTCGCTTTAAACAAGCGCTCCAGACTTGAGACTGAGACCCCTGCTGCTTGAGCCACATCCACCACCTTGATCTCCTTATCCACGTTTTTATAAATAGTTCCCACAATTGTGGCCATATCTCGTTGCTGGCTCGGCACTGGAAGTCCTTCGTCCATTCCCACTCGACGGCTAATACCTGCAGTCCCGACCATCACTCCCTCTCTATTTCTCAATGGCACCTTGCTGGTAGCTCGCCATTCCACTCCACCATTGATCGTAACAACTAGTTCCACCTTGTTCCACTGTGGTTCCCCATTCGCCATCACTTGACGGTCATCCTCCATATAGACTTTCGCTAGTTCACTCGGCAATAAATCCGCATCAGTTTTACCTAAAATATCGTCCACATTCTTTTCGCACAGGAAGGCATCATTAAAAAAAATAAACTCACCATCAACGTTTTTTAACCAAAACATCACGTCCGGCATGGCTTGAAAAAGCACTGGTGATATTTGACCAGGAACCAGAGAATCAAGGAACTCTGCAACCTTCTCCCCATCAAACGAACTTGCTATATTATTCACTAATTGACGATTTATCACAAATTAAGGTCTAAGTCGAACGATTTTCCCCACATGACACACCTCACTATCAACATTTTGAAAGATTTCATCTAAATCTCTCTTATAAATCATGTCAGCAAATAACAAGATGCTAGACACTGGTCTAACTTCCCACTATGAGCTTCATACGATCGATTGAATCCCCCCACTCAGAAATACCTATTCACTCGCACACAACAACACAAAATAATATAAAATGGACACACAATTAACTGATAGCCAAAGAAAAACTCTTTTCTGGGCCTGTTTCCTTTCACTCGCAGCTGCGGGCGTTGGATTTGTATACCGAGTCATGGTACTCGGCGACTGGGGAACTGAATTCAACCTAACAGGTGGAGAACTCGGCCGTATTTTCGGTGCCTCGCTTTGGCCGATTGCGGTCATGATGATTCTCTTCAGTCTAGTAGTCGATTTTGTCGGTCACAAGCGCTCAATGTACTTGGCATTCATTTTCCAAATAACTTCCGGCATACTGACCTTCATGGCTAAGACACCTGAAGACCTATACTGGGCAGCTCTTTGCGCTGGCCTAGGACACGGAGTCGTTGAAGCGGTAATCAACCCTGTCTGTGCCACCATTTATAAGACTCAGAAATCCAAAATGCTTAACATACTACACGCAGCCTGGCCAGCAGGTATTGTTGCAGGTGGTACAGTTATGATTATCTGTAAAGATGTCTCTTGGCAACTCAACGCTCTATGGATTTTAGTTCCTGTATTAGCTTATGGCATCATGTTCATCAAAGCTGTATTTCCAGTCGATGAGCGCGTTGCAGCGAAGGTTCCATACACAGTCATGCTTAAAGATGTTGGATTTCTCTCCTCGTCTATCGCAGCTTTCCTTCTCTTCTACGAGATCACAAACGTCTTCACTGGCACTCCCCCGAGTCTATATCTAGCTCTCGGTGTCGGACTTTCTATTGGCGCCATATTTGGACTCATCACCAAGTCTGTTGGTAAGCCGCTCTACTTCATCCTCTGCCTCCTAATGATCCCATTGGCGACTACCGAGCTAGGTACTGACGCATGGATCAAAGAGCTAATGACACCAGTCATGGGGCAATTTGCAGCATGGGCTATTGTTCTGTCTGCATTCATCATGATGATCCTTCGCTTCCAAGCAGGCTTCCTTACATCACGCTTCTCACCACCCACTATTTTGGTGATCAGCTCATTCTTCTCAATGTGTGGACTCATAGCTCTATCTCAAGTAGGTGGAATGTGGATACTCGGAGCATTCGTCCTCTACGCAGTCGGCCAGACTTTCTATTGGCCAACTGTACTTGGACTGGCATCTGAGCAATTTCCTGAAGGCGGAGCCCTCTCTTTGAATACTGTTTCAGCCATTGGCCTTTTATCAGTCGGTATTATTGGCGGTCCAATCATCGGTATCTTTAACGACAACCACACGACTAACAACATTAAGGATATTTCTACTGAAGTTTACGATGCGGCAAAAGTCGAAAAAGAATTCTTTGGAGCTACCTATGAAGCCACAGATTCAGCAAAAGCTGCTGAAGTAGCTGAATCACTTGGTAAGACCCAAGAAGTTGCTGACGCATCTAAAAAGGCTGGTCGCCAATCACTGTTGACTGTAGCACTAGCATTCCCATTAGTCATGCTTATCAGCTTTGCCTTAATCGGCTTCTGGTATAAGTCTAAGGGTGGTTATCAACCACGTGTTCTTGAAGCTAGTTGGGAATAATCTCCCACTAAGGGCTTGGGAATAATCCTTGCATAGTGTAAACCCCCTCAATGCATTTAGGTCTCGATTGCTCAACGCAAAGTCTCTCCGCCATCATTATTGATGTGAGTAGTGGAGAGACTCTTTATGAGACCTC
>JBLHPP010000109.1:0-7809 GCA_047624385.1 Crocinitomicaceae bacterium | reverse complement strand
CTCAATGGCGCCTACGCCGTCACCCAGGGAACCCAGCATATGCGTAGCAGGCACCCTATTTCGACACGTTACCAACCCTACACATCCTACCTCCAAAAACTCGGATATTACTGCACTAATAGGGATAAAACAGATTACAATTTCAAAGGTAATGATAAATCTGTATGGGATGAATCCTCGCGAAAAGCCCACTACAAAAATCGCCCCGAAGGCGCGCCTTTCTTTGCCATTTTCAACCTGACGGTTTCTCATGAAAGCTCGCTTTTCGAAGAAAAAATCAACAATAACCGCAAACGGGGACTCATTCCGAAAAAAACTAGGATCGATCCATCCAAGGTCACTGTCCGTCCCTACTTACCCGACCTTCCCGAAATTCGATCCGACATCGCGATCTACCACGACACGATGACGGCTCTCGACACCCAAGTCGGAGACATACTCGATGAGCTGAAAAAGGCCGGGCTAGCCAAGGACACCATCATCCTCTACTACGGCGACCACGGAGGCGTCACCCCACGCGGTAAACGCTACCTCAAAGACAGCGGCACCCACATACCGATGCTCCTGCATGTGCCCAAAAAGTGGCAGCACCTCTCTCGTTTTAAGCCCGGTCAAAAAGTCGACGAACCTGTCGCATTTGTCGACCTCGCCCCCACCTTGCTCTCACTCGCTGGCACCAAAAAACCCGAACAAATGCAAGGCCGGGCATTTCTCGGTACCCATCGCGTTGAGCCAGCCAAGGACGACATGGTTTTCCTCTTCGCCGATCGATTCGATGAAATCTACGGGATGCGCCGTGGCCTGACCGATGGTCGCTGGAAATACATCCGCCGCTTCACCCCGCATCTATCAGCAGCTCCCTACAGCTACTATCAATTCCGCCAAGCCGGATGGCGCGGCTGGCAACAGGCCCGGAAAGAGGGTAAACTGGAGGGGCGGCATAAAGGTATATGGGAGGGAAATCAACCCATCGAGGAACTTTTTGACCTGCAATCCGACCCATGGGAGGTCAACAACCTAGCGACCGACACCACTCACGCAAAACGCCTCACCACCATGCGGGTAAGCCTTAAGAAAAAAATGATCGAGGTAAAAGACACTGGGCTCATCCCCGAACCCATGTTTGCCAAACTTGGCCACAACCATCCGATCTCTAATTATTGGGACACACGATCCCAAAATCTCCCCAGCCTGGTCGAGCTCGCATTCACCGCCTCGGACCGCAACGCCAAAAACCTGCCACTGCTGATTAAGACACTCGACAGCAAAGACCCGGTCACCCGCTATTGGGCAGCACAAGGCATCCTCATCCTCGGTAAATCCGCTAGCCGCGCCCAACCCGATATGACTCGGCTCCTCAAAGACACCCAGTCAGCCATCCGAGTCACCGCTGCGCAATATCTTTTCGCCCTGGGCCAAAAAGAACAAGCCACCACCGCCCTTATGGCTGAGCTCAACCATAAAAATAACAACGAATATGCCCAGCTCAACACCATCAATGCCATCACCCAAATCAGCGCACTGGGTGAAATTCCCGACAGCTGGATCAAAGTAACAATGGAAAGTAGTAAGGCCGGAAAATACGTCCAACGCCTCGCAAGTAAGCTAGCTAAGGATCGGAAAAAATAATTCTACTGAGATATTGGTGTCAAAATAAGGATAAAGCGACCTGGGAAAGGGAGATGTGCGAGAGAGGGCACCTCGTCACCGGAGGTGAAACCCAGCCTGCCGGTCACCATTGAGAGAATCAAACGCCTCGGAAGGGGCTGTACAGTACGAATACCCCAGCGATACGGCCTTTGACTGGGCTGCTATGAAATTTCCGTGGCGGTGGTTTCCAACCACCAAGCCAAAGAATATCAAATGCGGACTAGGCGGTTAGAAACCGCCGTCACACTCCCAGCGGTGCGGCTTCGTCTTTGATTGGCTGGTATGCATCTAGTCTTCATTTTGAAATCAAGGTTTTGGCGAGGTTCTTTTGTCGTGTGGTATGATTGGATTTAGCCCGAATTAAGTCATGAACTGCTTAATAGATCCCATCTGATCGAGCTTTTTGCGCGCCATTTCTAGGTCGAGATCGCCGTAGTGCTCCATCGGATTTCCGTGGGCGTTGAGCAGTGTGGTGTAGAAGTTGCCAAGGGTCTTGTGGCCTTCGGTTCCGAGGACTGGTAGACGGATATAACGGCCTGCCATATCAAGATTACAGTTATTGCCAGCCATGATCAGGAAAGGGGACTCCAAGCCGATGCCATGGTGGGTTTCACCATTCTCCGGGAAGTACATGATCATCGTGTTATCGAACATGTTGCCGTCTCCCTCGGGGGACTGCTTGAGTTTTTCTACGATGGTATTGATCTGATTGACGTGGCTTATGCGAATCTGCTCTCTGGTCTTCCAGGCTGGCACACCGCCGAAGGCTTCGTCATGCCCTAACGGGTGAATACCGACTCGGTCTGTTTCATTTCCAGGTAGACCTGTGACTGGTGTTCCCAAGTCATCAATCGTATAGGTGACGACGTTGGTCAAACCGGCTTTCAATGCTGAAATAAGCACTTCTGTCATGGCCTCCTGTTTCTCTGGAGTGCTTGCATTCGCACCACCATTGAGATGCACAGGTGCAAGCTCAGGTAGGTGCTTGGCTAGTGATCCGGAAAGTTCGATCAGCTTCTTGTTGCGCTGGCGAATCGCATTAATCGACTCGATTTGCGCTTCCTGACGTCTCTTTTCGTGACCCCTTATGCCACTTGTTCTTAGTCCTTCTTTGCCTTGTAAAAATGACAGCATGTCATTATCTGAGTTAACGGCATCCGGGTTGAGGACGGATTTGAAGAGTTCGCTTCGTGCTGTGTCCGGATCAGCGTAGCAGTAATTACGTGTTTGCGCTGATGGTGCGGAATAGCCTGATACTATGCCCGTGCGGCCACCAGCGAATGACAGTTCGACGTGTCCGAATGGGGAGGGAAAGAGCTTGGCCAGCTCAAAGTCGATGGTTGCGCGTTTGATGGCACTGAGAGTGTTTCGATTCGATTTGAAGCAACCCATTACCGACGAGTACGAGAAGTGGACATTCTCACTCATCTTGGCCGAGAGCCCCTGAAGGATGGTCATATTCGCCTTGTGCGCGTCCAAGCCCTGCAGCCACAAGGGCAACTCGTGCTTGTCCAGATCTACTTCGAGCGGTTGCTTCTTCTCATCAAGCGCCTTATCCTTGTCAGAAAAATCGGGGAGAGCGATTTCAGCTGGACGAATACCGCTCGATTTTCGGATAAAGATGAAACGCTTGGGCATACCGGAGGCGGCAACCCCTTGAGCAGCGAACAACTGATTAAAGGATGGAGCCAGGGACATCGCACCTGCACCTAGTGCTGATGTTCTCAAAAAATTTCTTCGGTTTGTCATTGGTCTAGTTCTCTATGGGTTTGCGGTAAATGAATGAATCAGAAGTGAGTAGTGATACGATGACGGAATCAAAGCTCCCGCCGTTATCGACATATGCCTGTTCGGCGTCAATCAGTGTTTTTGAATCTGAAAGCGACTCGTTGCGGCCCATGAAGTAGCGGAAGGCATGGCGGATGATGGATTGGCGGACCCGTCGAGATTTTGCTAGGCGTTCAGTCAGGTCAATTGCATCCTTCACCTCGCCATCCAGCGCATCGTCTCCAGTACCCTTCAGGTATCCTTTTGGATCGACTGGTAGAGTCTTGTAGATGTCGCGAAGATCTAGCAGATGATTACGCTCCTTGGGCTTATCTGGCTTCTTTTCGATGAGGTTATCAGGGTATTCAAGCGACTCTTGAGTTCTGAATCGACCAAAATCATCATAGCTTTCGAATGTGTTACCTAGTGGGTTCATGTGCACGTGGCACTTCCAGCAGGATTTTGCCCCAGTGGTACCTGTCAACCGATCGCGCAGGGTCTTATTATGGTCCTCCGGAATCACAGCGTCGACGGTGATTGGTACATCAGGAATGGTGCCGGCCAGTAACTTTTCGCGCACCCACTTGCCTCGATGAATAGGATCTGTCTCGGTATTCTTAGCAAAAGCAATCAGCCAGGCAGGGTGGGTGAGAAGACCTTTACGGTTGGCTACTTTTGCTGGTTGGATGGCAGCCCAATCCCAGTTGTCCTTACGATAGTTGAAGAATTTAGCGACGTTTTCACCTTGCATGAATTCAGATCCATATCCTCGATACATGTCGAAAGGAGCAGCCTCTTTTTGCCCTTTGTCCATCCTAGCAGTGATAGTCGTCATCGACTTCTTGAATAGCTTAATGGTATCACCCTGACGATTTCTAGCATCCAGTTTGTCCGGATTGATACTGCGCATTTTCACCTCCTTGAGGAATTCTTTGTGATCGAGAAGGTCTTCTTTTTTGAAGTTCTTCCAGTCGGTATCCTTGAAGTGTTCATAGATACTCTTGATTCTATCCGAGGCCGCCTGCATCCGTTCGTTGTCTCCATCGTGGTAGACGAAGAATTTTTCGGTGGTCAGTAGTTCTTCAAAGACGTTTTCATCATTTTCTAGAATATACTCGACTAGTCGGTCTGCTTCGTTGAGAAGCCGCGACGTAGCATTCCCGAGCCGGTCACCGCCGAATCGTTTCTCATCCTTGAAAACCGTGAGCGCAGCGGGGTATCCAAAAAACTCGCGAAAGAACCGTAGCTTCCGAATAGTCGCATTGGTGGAGTTGTCGTTATAATTTTTGTCGGCGAGGATTGGATCGATGAGATAATTTGTATCTCTATTCTTCAACATGCGCAGGATTTCTCGTTTATAATCCTCTCGGGTATTCAGCTTACCGGTTTCAGCGGCACTTACCAGTTCCTCATCTGGGCTTTGATCTGTTAGCGCATAAGCAATCGAATAACTGGCATCGCGCGGAGAAAGCATCCGTCGACCATGCTCGTCGGCTTCTCCTCCACCAAATTCTTGGCGGTAGGAAAATTCACTCGCTAAAATAAAGGTCTGGGTGAGCTTCTGGATCGCCTTGAGTTTGCCAAGCTTGGCCACATAGGATTTCGACAGGGTGAGATACTCATCCGCTTCTTCTGCGGTGGGGGATCGTTCCAAGATTTGCTCACTCAGTTGAACCACGAGAGCTGCCAGGAGCTCGTCTGACGGCGGTCCAGCTGCGATACGGTCCAGCTTAAAACCTTTTTCCCAATCGGTCATGCACTTCTCAATTATTTTATTATAGTGATCGCCTATCTTGCGCTGCTTAATAATCGATGCGCGGAGCACGGCCATTTCAGCATCATCGAGAGGTTTATAGGCAATCGGCTTAATTCTGCGCCCGTTATCTTTGACCACCTGCTCGCGGAGCTCGGGCATGTAATCCCGGAGAATCGTCATGCGGCCCTGTATCTTCCGCTCATGATCGCCAAAATAGAACCAGACGCGTTCGCACATTTTTCTGAGCTCTTCATCGGATTTTTTCTCGTCTTCTGGTTCCAATAGGAACTGATGAATCGTCCCGTCTCCCTCAAGTTTCTTTATCATACCCAGAGCAACGTGGACCGGCGCTTTTTTGTATTTCTCTCCCTCGGCCAATTTCTTAATCTCCTTCAGCACGACTGGCGTGAATGTCGGTAAAAGTCCCTCATTTTTGCTACCATAGAGCTCGGCGCAATATGTTGCGATGAAGCTTTCCAAAAACTGACGACGCGAGGCCAATGTTGTATGATGTTGGTCATCGAGTGCCATGATTTGATTGATGGCAGGAAGATATTTGGCATTTTTGCCCTTCACCATTACGTTGGTGATGTGTTCGGATGTGTTTTGGGCATTGGTTAACATGCTGGACAAGTGGCCGCCTGTGAGGTCCTCGTTAGCGTAATACCTGACGCCTGAGGATTTTGGCAGAAGAAAGGGGTTGGCCAAGCTTAGGCCCTTAATATTGCTACCGCCCATGACGGTGAACCTTTGTTTACCTCGTTTGATTTGTGGCTTACTCTCCAGTATACGTTGAAATTTCGCGTTGAAGATGTATTCGCTGATCAGCCAGCGTCGGTCATAGGTGAAGCCTGGTGCATCTTTGTATTCACCAGAGAAGAGCTTTGTATGGTCGACGTAGTTTCCAAACTCAGGCTTCTGCAGCTTTCCTTCTAAGGTCGAAGCTTTGTGGATACCAAGTTCGGCTGAGAAATACGCCAGAAGAGTATTTCGTTCTTCCTCAGTGGGTTGTTTCTTCTTTTTCGGCGGCATATGCCGAAAGTGAACTTGCTCCTGCATTCGGTTGAAAAGATCTAATCGCTTTGGAGTATCCAGATCGTTGAGGTTATCCAGCCTGATGTCACCTTTCTGTTCATCTTCGTCGTGGCAAAAGTAACAACGGCTATCTAATATATCATCAATTTTGTCCGGGACTAAAAAGGCGATTTCTGGCTTCGTTTTATCCACCGAAGCTGCGGCCCCATCATTGAAGCAGATGTTTAGAAGTGCGATGCACACCGCCGCAGTTATTCGAGATCTTCTCATATTAAATTATTAGGATTTTTTTTAGTGAGGGGATCGATGATATTTTTACGGCGTATAGCCGACCGACCTTTCATCATGAGTGAATTATTCTCCGACCTCGATTGCTAGCGCTGATTGCTTCATCCAGCAATTTCGCACAATTAATCCACATTTCCAGTGGGACTATTCTTCCATAAAAAATGGCGTAAGGAGAAAATTCCATACGCCATGAAAATTAGTTAGTACTGGACAGCTCGAAATTTGCTTTTTGGGCAAGGTTCTGTGAGGAACCGGCATGGTGGTTTATTACGACAGCAATGAGGTAGACGAGGAATTCGAATGTAATAATGGTGATCCCTTTGCGCTACTGTTTATTAGCTGGCGGCTCAAATTCGATTCCGGGTTTTATTGTTCCGGGACTGGGTGCCATTGTTTGATGGTTTTACTGAGGCGATCGACTATTTCAGGGTGGCTAGCGGACAGCTCATTTTTTTCCTGAGGGTCCTTTTTAAGGTTGTAGAGTCTGACAGGAAGTGTGTCCCAGACGTGGAGGTTTTTGTATTTGGTGGTATCTTTACCGTGGTGGCGCACCAGAAGCTTCCAATCGCCTTCAATGCACCAGAGGTATTGCAGGGTGTCGTCGGGGTTGCCCACTGTGATGTTGTGTGTCGAGTTGCACACGCCAAAGACACGTTTGCGCGCTTGGCGAGCTTGGGTGTCGAGCAGGTTGATTCCGGGCAGGTCGGCGGGCGGATCTATACCGGCTGCGGCGGCAATGGTAGGGAACAGGTCGATAGCGTGCGCCAGGTCCATGACTCGGGCCGACTTCGTATGGCCGGGCCATGAGATCATGACGGGTGTGCGGGTGCCATTTTCGTAGGGTGAGCTTTTGGAGCGTTGGGCGTAGCCTCCCCAGAGTTTCTGGTTTGGATCCTCTTTGTTGGTGCTGGGAGCGGCCCAGCCGTTGTCGCAGATGTAGATCACCATGGTATTTTCTCGGACCTTTTTTTGATCTAGGTAATCGAGCAGTTCGCCGCAGGTTTCATCGAACCATTCACACATAGCAAAGTACCTTGCCACATCCGCTGCGCGTCCAGGCTTAGTGTATTTTTTGAGTAGCCTTTTAGGTGGATTGTGAGGGGTGTGCGGGAGGAAGGGGGCATACCAGAGTAGGAACGGTTTTTTTTCCTGAGTTGCGAGGTCGATAAAATCGGTCACCGGCTTTAGACCTTCGCGGCCGATCTTCAGTCCTTCATCGCCGTGACGTCCGCCACGTTTGGGGTCGCCGTGGGTCATTCCATGGGTGAATCCGCCATCTTGCCATGATCCCTCCCACCATTTTCCTGACTGAT
>JBLHPP010000108.1:0-7810 GCA_047624385.1 Crocinitomicaceae bacterium | reverse complement strand
TTGCCTTTTCACTAGCGGTACGGAGTTGTTCTAGCTTTTGTCGTTTAGTCGGTTGTTTTTTTCCGGTAATCGGTTTCCCCTGAATTGCTTTATCACGATTGGTACTGGCTAGTTGTGCAAGCCGTTGCTTTTCAAGCTCACCACTTTGCTTTTGGGTGCGTTTCTTATTGGCCCCGTCTTTCTGTTGACTGGATTTATCTCGCTTCTGGCGTGCGGCTATCTTCTTTTGATCTGCATCACGTTTCTTCTTTAATTCTTTGTCACGGGCAGCCTGCTCACGGTCGCGTTTTCCCTGCGTCTTGCTGATGTTCTCCGCACGTCCATGGTCGCGACGTGCTTTTTTACGCTGAGCTTGCTCCTTTGCCTCGCGGCGTTGGTGGTCAGCATGAGCGTGGTTATCGAGTTTACCTCTGGACGCGTGTTTTCTATGATGAACATGCCTAGGCACACACTCACGAGTCCGCCAAGCCAACCGCCAAATTATTTCATTTTGACGGCGGGCACAGGCTTCACTGGCCAGCCATGCCTGGGTTTCTCGTAATTGCCAGGCCAGTGATTCAGCCTCCAATCGAGCTTGTTCTTCGGCCCAAGCATTTTCCTCAGCGATCCATTCGCTTTCTTCTCTCAACCGCTCAGCCTGGAGTCTTAGCTCACGTTCCCTTTGTAGTTGGACCTGCCTCATTTGTTCCCTTTGGAGTTGGGCCTCCTGTTCGGCCAATGCAACCGTGTTTTGATCTGCAATTAGGTTCCTTTCTGTCTCATCTTGCCGGGCTGCATTTTCTTCGGCTTGCAGCTGAGCAAATTCGATTAGTTCAAGCTCGCGGGTCAGTGCCGCAGTCTCGGCTTGCAGTGCCCGTTTATCCGCTTCCCAACGCTCAGTGGCTACTTGGAGAGAAAGTTTACGTTCCATATCTTCCAATTCCTGAATCCACACCTCTTGCTCAGCCAGACGCAATTGTTCTTCCGAATCTACAGCTGGCGGCTCGACAACTTGAGGATTCTTGGAGTCACAGGCGGTTATTGCCAAGGTAGCAATAATCATAGAAAGAGTGAGAAGCGTGGGTTGTTTCATAAGGTTTAAATGGGTTGTGCCTAGTGAGACGTCGACTCGCCAATGTTCATTCAATCTAATTTTTCTAAGCTTGATCACGGCACACGACAATTTTCAGATCAAGCATCTTCTCCGTATTGAGCGTGCAGCCACGGTACTTTAGTAGGCAGTAGCAGAACCTTGATGAAGCTAGCTCGATGAAGTAAAATAATGCGCCTCAAAGCTCACCAAAACAGGCTTAACTAAGCGCCATTGGTGCTAGGAATCTAAAAGGAAACTAACGATTGGAGTGCGAGAATCACTCAAGTACATGACTCCAGATTATTTAGTCTGAGAGATTTGGATAAGGATATTTATGAAGTGTAGAAAGCTCGACGGTTTTCCAGCACTCCATCAAGGTGTTGTGAAATTCAGTGATTTGTTAGTAATGCTTAGCTAACGTCTTGCCAGATGAGAGCTGGTAACATAAAAGCCACTCATGATAATCAAGGCAGGCGTGGCGGGTACTGGATCTATGGGGCGTAATCATGCTCGAATTTATTCACTCTTAGAGAATGTGGAGCTAACAGCCATTTACGATCAAGATATTGAGCGCGCTAAAGCTGTTGCTGATGAATTTGGCGGAGTTGCAGTTTCTTCATTAGAGGAATTAGCGGCAATCACTCAAGCAGTGAGCGTGGCTGTGCCTACGCTAGTTCACCGCGAGGTCGGCTGCAAACTCATGGAGCTCGGTTGTGATATTCTCATGGAGAAGCCGATTGCAAACAGTCTAGATGATGCGCGTGCCTTGATTGAGGTATCACACGCAAAGGATAGAATTCTCCAAATTGGCCACATTGAACGCTTTAACCCAGTGATGCGATCACTTGAGGAACGCCTCAACGAGCCTAAGTTTATTGAGGCGCATCGCCTTTCACCATTCCCCAATCGCAGCATGGATATCGGTGTGGTTTTAGATGTGATGATTCACGATTTAGAAATCATCCTCCATCTGGTCAAAAGCCCGGTTGCTAGTATTGATGCTGTAGGTGTCAATGTGTTGACTCACCGTGAAGATATAGCCAACGCGCGTATTCGGTTTGAAAATGGCTGTGTGGCGAATGTGACTGCTAGCCGCATTTCTCCTGAGAAAATGCGTAAACTCCGGGTTTTCCAAAGCGATTGCTATCTCTCTCTCGACTACCAGGAACAGAGTGGTGAGATGTACTGGAAAGACGGTATGGAAATCAAGAGGAGTGACGTGGAAGTCGAGAAAGATGAGCCGCTGAAGCTTGAACTAGCCTCCTTTATTGACTGTGTAGCCAAAGGGGAAACTCCGGCTGTGACGGGAAGTCAAGGTGCTGCAGCTCTGGATGTTGCGCTAGAGATAACCAATAAAATAGCACAGTCCCTCTAATCCGTTTTACCGAGGCTATTGCCAACATCTAAACCTACATCTATATTTAAGCTGTGGATAAAGTAGAAATACCGCGCAAAGCGATTTATCGGCTTTCGATTTATAGTCGTTGCCTAAGACGACTGAGCGAAAAGGGGATTGAGACGGTAAGTTCATCTGCCTTAGCATCGGCAGCTGGGGTCAAGCCTGCTCAGCTACGTAAAGATTTAGGTTATTTTGGCCAATTTGGTACCCGTGGTTTAGGCTATCCAGTTGAGGTTCTTTTGACTGCTTTCCGCGAGGTACTTGGTCGCACAACTCTGCAGCCAGTTATTCTCGTAGGCGCTGGTAACCTTGGACGCGCATTGCTTCGTTACGATGGATTTTTAAAAGAAGGGTTCGAGGTGTTAGCAGCTTTCGATACCTGCCCTGAGAACATCGACACGGCGAGGGTGCCAGTACCAGTCCACTCAGACTCTGAGATGGTTGGCTTCATTAATAAGCACCGCGTGCGTATGGCTATCTTGTGCGTGCCCGCTGAATTTGGTCAAGAGGTCACTAACACTCTTGTAGAAGCTGGAGTTCAGGGGATTCTTAACTTTTCACCAACCATTCTGCACACACCAGAGCACATTGTCGTGACCCGAGTCGATCTCGCCATGGAATTAGAGAATCTCAGTTTCTTTATCGACCAATAAGGGGAGGGAGGCGCAGGACTCCTAGACAAGGGAGGTTATCTAGGTTGATGCCTGCGGCGCTATACGGATTTAACAAGATTTCCCAGAATTAACCAAGGAAAGACAAATGTTCTTTTTGAGGGTTTTAGGTAAATGCGCTTCGAGGAATACTTATAGTGCTGGGCGCTATCTTGATAGAATCTGCGTTTCTCCTCAGTCATGGTGCTCCCTCCTACGCCAGAGGCTGTGGCGGGCAAGCTGCGCCACTCCCACGTCTAGCCTTGATGGTTTAAAAAATCACCCCAGCATTAGTCTATTTTGATTCACTACGTAGTGTCAGGAGATTTTAGGGTGTTTCGCGGTGTGAAAGCTTCATCAGGCTGAATTAATCTGTGTGAATTAGTGGGATTTGTGGTGGGAATAAGGGATGTAGAGCAATGCCTCTTTTACCGTCACTGCTTATTCGAGAAATCAGGCTTGCAGCCACTTGTTTATTTGGCATGGTCTGCGACCTTATGATAATCATCGAAAAAGCATCTGAGGAATACACAGTTATTGAGGAACTCCTTGGCGAGAATCCAGATAGCACGCAGCTTGAAATCGTGGCAGGGATCGATTGTGACGACGAAGACATCGATGCTCAGCGTGAAGCTGGTGAAGAAGATCCAATGGCAACAATCGAGTTGATTGCCCAGTGGAATCCTAACACAAAAGAAGGAATCTTAGATTGGTACTTTGCCCGTGAAAGCACCATCGGTGAGGAAGAACCAACAATTGAACATGGCGGACCGTTACTAGCATTTAGCTACGCGACTGATGAGCCAGATCTTGACGTACTTTTAGACGATGCAGTTCCAGCTTTAAATGCCGCTGTAGAATGGGCTGAGTTCCAGCTCGACGACGAGGAAGAGTAAGACTTCTTAAGGTGGGATTTTATCGAGTAGCAAGTAGCAAGTAGCAAGTAGCTAGTATCTTGGTAGATGGAGCGAACAGCTAGTGCGATGAAGCGAAATAATGCGTCGTGGAGCTCACCAAAATAGACTTAACTAAGTGACGTTGGACTTATATTTTAGAAATATAAATTTGCCCTCGTTGCTTATTTGTGGTGATCTAATCGCAATTATGGCAAATGCAACAAATGTTCTCGCGAGTGGGATCGAAATCACAGGTTCGATCAAGTTTTCTAATGATATGATCATCGACGGTAAAATCGACGGTGAAATAACTTCCGATAAAGGTAAAGTCACTATTGGTGAGAATGCCCGAATCAAAGGTGACATCAAAGCTGGTGAAGTGAAACTTTACGGTAAAGTAGAAGGCACAATCAGCTCCGAGCGCTGCGAACTTAAGAGTAACTCAAGACTCGAAGGGGACATCAAAACAAAGATGCTCAGCATGGAAGAGGGCGCTGTGCTTTCTGGCCGTACTGAAATCGGTGGGTAAATCCACGGGAAATCAATTTATCAAAAAACGTCGCTAACATTTTGCTAGCGACGTTTTTTTATCTAGATGAGTAGACAAAGAAAATACGCAGCATCGATCATCGTTCCTGTGTTTGGTGAAATTCCTTTGCACCCTAAAGTTATTTTCGATGAGCTCATGCTCAAGGAAGGACCGCTTTGGGCACAATTTTTTAAATACGGGGTTTGTGGAGTTCTTTCTACCGCAGTCCTATTGCTCGTGTTGGCAATATTTCAGTGGTACGCTCCAGCATACATGTCTGACGGCTTATCGGCCGACCTTCGTAAGTCACACATGAGGGTTGCGCTTTTCACTGCGTTCGTTCCAGCAAACCTATTCGCCTATTTTTCCAATCGTTGGCTGGTCTTCACTCCTGGTAAATTTGGGTTTTGGAATGAATTGGCAGTCTTCACATTCATCTCGATAGTTAGCTTCTCAGGAGGCGAGTTAGGTAAAAACTGGATGATTGATCTAGATTACCCGAACTGGCTTGCGGCGGGCGCATTTGCCGTTAGTTCGGCCTTAGTGAATTTTGTTGCCAGAAAATTCTTGGTATTTTCACGATAATTTAGTCAATAGTGGCTAACAAGTACCACCGATTTTAAAACCCACACTTTTATGAGTCTATCAGCTACAAACCAACCACTCTCTGTGGTCATTCCAGCCTACAACGAAGAAGCAACTGTAGCTCAGGTTATAGAAGCCGTTCTAGCAGTCCCTTTGGTGGGAGAGGTTATTGTTGTAGATGACTACTCCAGCGATCGGACTTCGAATATTGTTCAATCCATTGCAGACACAAATAAAAAAGTGCGTCTACTGGTTCACGAAGTAAACCAGGGAAAGGGTGCCGCGCTAAGGACTGGATTCCAAGGTGCTACTTTGCCGTTTGTGATCGTGCAGGATGCAGATCTGGAATACGACCCGAACGAATTTCCATTGGTTGTACAACCCTTGATTGATAATGACTGCGACGTTTGTTACGGATCACGTTACTTGCGCAACAACCCACGACGGGTGCTTAGATTCTGGCACACGATGGGTAATCGATTCCTAACAACATTGTCAAACATGGTGACGGATCTCTATGTGACGGATATGGAAACTTGCTACAAAGCATTTCGCCGTGAAGTGATTCAAAATATCACAATTGAGGAAAATCGATTTGGCTTTGAGCCAGAAGTGACAGCTAAGATTGCGCGTCGCAAGTTACGCGTCATGGAGGTTGCCGTTTCATATTACCCACGATCAGTCGATGAAGGGAAGCACATCGGCTGGAAAGATGGAGTTCGGGCTATCTACTGTATTTTCAAGTACGGGCTATTCAGGAGGAATGAGAATCCTATCGTCATCACCGATGGTTCGAATAAATCCTAGGTTTATATAATTGCCCTATAAAAGCCATGAACCCTCTCACAAAAAAAGAACGCTGGCTAATGTGGTCGAGTATTCTAATAGGCGTGGCCTGGATACTTTACCGATTACTCGGCAGTACAGGTTGGATTCTAGATGACGAAATTAGTCATTACCTTTTTTCTAAAAGCGTGTGGGAGAACCCCGATCAAGTATTTAACCACTGGACGCGGCCTGGTCGTAACCTACTCCATTGTTTTGCTGCACCCTTTGGCTTTACTGCCACAAGGCTTTTCACGCTAGCTCTAGCACTTCTATCGGTGTGGGTCACCTTCAAGGTTGGCAACATACTAAAAATTCGACTTCTATGGACAGTTCCTATGGTGTTGATTTTCCAATCCTGGTTCCCGGAGCTAAGCTATCCTGTTCTTACCCAGACACCTTTCATGTTATTCTGGATATTGGGCGTTTGGTTGGCTCTAAAAAAGCGTTGGCATCTCGCTGGGTTTTGCTTTGGTTACCTCTCCCTAATTCGCCACGAGGGCATTCTACTTACCGCTGCTTGGGGTCTATGGCTCACCTTGAGCGAGGGGGGATTTGGCCGACAATGCATACTAGCTATCGGGAAGAAGGTGGAAGCTTCAAGCTTATTTGCAAAACTTGGGCGAGACACACTTTACGGGCTCAGCACTGTGTCTGCCATCATCTTGTATAACCTAGCTGCTCTAGTATTTAATGGCACTTTCCCATTCTCAGTTTACTTCGAATCAAAACCCACAACCATGTATGGCAGCGGTACAATTTATCATTTTGTCCCCTTGCTATTCGGTGGGGTTGGGATTTTTTGTTTTATTCTATCAATTATTGGGTCCTATAGCATTCGTAAGAGACTTGCTGACTGGAGTATCCTATTAGCCACATACCCGCTCTATTTTATTCTGCATTCGCTGATCTTTTGGAAGGGTGCATTTGCCTCTGGCGGTTACTACCATTTTCTGATGCCTATGGCTCCATTCTTAGCATTATTGGCTGCCGAAGGGTTGTCTCTAATTTGGGGTAAAGGTGAGGTAATTTGGCGTAAGTGTGTTGTTACAGTTTTACTCATTCTTGTCGTTTTTCAGGGTTTCAATATGGCTCACCATCAGATTGTTTACCAAAATTGGGATGCTATCAAAAATGGTGATAGTAAAGTAGAGATCGGTTTCACGGCAAAGCCTCTAGTTAAAGGTCAGTTCAATGATAAAATCACAGAAGCGTCAAAATGGGCTTCCAGTAATTATCCGGAAGGGACTATCTTCATAGCTAGACACGTCACTCACAATTTCACTCAAGAAACGTTAATGACCAAAGAGAGGGAGCAGATAGAAAACGCTCCACTCCACAAGATGCCAGTAGGTACAATTTTTCTCTGGGATGGGAAGTACTGTGAAAATGAAAATCGCATCAAATATAGTTCATTCGATGAGAGCCCTGATTGGAAAGTAGTCAAAAAATGGGAGCTTGATTACCCCATGGTCGAAGGTGAGGTGAAAGATCGATTTGCTGTAATTCTCTTTGAAAAAGTGAGTAGCCTCGACCGTGTAGATAAAAAATACTCAGAGCTCGGTGAGTCCGATAAGTACGGCGAAGCCTACGACTAGATGTGTCGACGGTAAAGAATTTCACGGGATGTGCAGGATTCACACCGTGGAGAACGAAAAGATCACTAACCCGGCTCTATTTCCTTCGTGCTATTTTCGAAACGCATGAGTTCTTTGATGAAGGTGAGGGGGATTGAACCTGTTGGTCCGTTTCGGTTCTTAGCTAAGTTGAGTTCGGCTTCCCCGTCCTTTTCATCACGCTCTTCTTGGCTGTCCGCGTAGTAAGCGGTACGGAAGAGTAGTCCCACCATATCAG
>JBLHPP010000107.1:0-7818 GCA_047624385.1 Crocinitomicaceae bacterium | reverse complement strand
TGTTAAATTTTATATAAAAAAACTCTTTTGTGATTATTTCCGATGACGTAGATAGATTGTATTGCTTTGATGTAGCAACAATTTCTAAACGAAAAAATTTATGAATATTCAACCGAAAGTAAAGCCGGTCCTCGATGAGGGATTTGTTCCAGCAGTTCTCTGGAATGCAGAATTCCGTAAGCTCGTAGCTGCAGATGCAGGATCTCACGATGTAAAGATCGCACTGACTCGCCTCGACGGCACAGTGTTCCGCAAGGACGTGCAGGTTCTTACCCACGAAGGTGAGAATGTGGCTCTCAATGTAAAGTATGTAGAGCGCCTGGTGAAGTTCATGCTTTGGGGTATGGGTGGTTGCACAGTAATTATTGCTGGTAACGATGACATAGCAGCTACTCTTGGTGAGATATATTCAGAAAACGGTTCACGCAGCTTCGACTGGGATATCGTCGGTAAGGGAATGTTCAGTCAGAACATCGAAGTGAAAGCAATGGCTCTCGCAGACGTTCCCGCTCAGAACAGCCCAGCAGACGCAATCGGTCGTCACCTGGGCGGCAACCGCATCGGTTTCGATCTTGGTGGTTCTGACCGCAAGTGCGCGGCAGTGATCGACGGCGAGGTGGTATTCTCTACAGAAGTTCCTTGGGACCCATATTTCCAGGAAGATCCGTCATACCAGTACGAAGGGATCGTTGATTCCCTGAAGCTCGCAGCAGCGCACCTCCCATCAGTTGATGCAATCGGTGGTTCGTCCGCGGGTGTTTACATCAACAACGAAGTCCGTATTGCTTCACTCTTCCGCGGCATCAAGGATCAAGACATTTTTCAGAAGACTGTTGTTCCAATATTCAAAGACATCTTCGATACTGAATACCCAGGTGTTCCTTTCGAAGTGATCAATGACGGTGAGGTCACAGCGCTGGCAGGTTCTATCAGTATGAACACCAACTCAGTTCTCGGTATAGCAATGGGTACTTCGGAGGCTGTTGGTTATGTGGATCCAGAAGGCAATGTGACCACTCAGATCAACGAGCTAGCCTTCGCTCCCGTTGACTATCGAGATGACGCTCCAGTTGACGAGTGGTCCGGTGACATCGGTTGTGGTGTGCAGATTTTCTGTCAGCAAGGCGTCGCACGCCTCGCTCCCGCAGCAGGTTTTAACTACGGCGATATGCCTTTCCCTGAGCAGCTTGTTGAAGTGCAGAAGGAAATGGCTAATGGCTCTGAAGCGGCAGCAAAGATCTACGATACAATCGGCACGTGCTTCGGTTACGCTATCGCTCACTACGCTGAGTTCTATGAAATCGGGACACTGATCATCATGGGGCGCGTGACTAGTGGTGCGGGTGGACAGGTCATGATCGACGGAGCTAAGAAAGTTCTCGAGCTTGAGTTCCCAGAGTTAGCTAGGCAGATCAACATCACTCAGCCAGATGAGAAGATGAAGCGTCACGGCCAGGCTGTTGCAGCAGCCTCCCTTCCTCATATCGGATAATTTCCCTGTAGGAATTCTATTTGCCAAAGCTGTGTTTCTCACTATGAGGAATACAGCTTTTTTATGCTCATTAATCTGGGTGTGAAAATGAGATCACGCTCAGGCCATCGACAGCTTGGAGTCTATTCGCATCGAGTTATGGGAAATATAATTGAAATCACTTCGAAATTCGACGGGCCATCGCAGCATGGATCGTTTACCAAACATATGTGGTGCCGCTATCGTTGGTGGGTTGTTTTACGATCACTTCTCTGTATCGTAGCAATTTTTTTTGGTGCCACCTTGATTGAACCTGGGACCAAAGTCGGAGCTTTTGGTGGGTTTTTGATGATGGTGGGATCGCTCGGGTTTATGCGACCTATGCTCTGGCAAATGTGGCATGAGCGTGGTCTAAGAAAACACCCAGCCTATGAGACTGAAGTTCACTACGAGTTCTCTAGTGTTGGGATCAAAATGTCGGGGGTAGCCGGAGACGCAAATGTGCCGTGGTCAGGTTTCCATCAGGTGAGAGAAACTAGAAAAGGCCTACTCATCTACCAAGACAAAAAGCAATACCTGTGGATTCCCAAAGCAGATTTCCAGCCTGGTCAGATGCAGGAGATTGCCATGATGAAGCAAGCTGCGGGTGTGTGAAATTAACAGAGCTAATCGATTCGGCTAGCATTGATAACTATGCTTAACTCGGGGTGAAAATGAAAAAAAGTGCCCAATTGGAAGATTTCTTTGGAATAATTTCAGAATGGCTGCATCTTAATATTGCTATGAAAGTAAATGCAATACTAGCAGCGTTTGCGGTAGTCTCTATGGGTGGCGTTTCAGTCAGCCTAGCAGAGGATACCCCAGCTGCATCAACAGAAAAATCTGCTGCACCAGCAGCAGGGACAATGAAAGTCTTTATTGTCTCTGCTAAAGGCGGTGGATGAGGCGCTACCAAAGCGGTCCGTGCGGCCATTGGAAGTCAGAAAGGCGTAAAGTCATATAAAATGTCAGGTATGCGTACCACCGTCGTGATGAAGGACGGTCTCAAACTAGATGCTGAAAAGCTAAAAACAGAGTTTGCTAAAGGCCCTGTAAGCTTTGTTTCCCTCGTGGAGAAGGATCAGGCTATACCTAAGGCTGCCTACACCCTCATGGTGAAGGGCGCTGGATGAGCAACTACCAACGATAAGGCTCGTGTAGCCTTAGAGAAATTGCCAGGAATCGCTGCAGCTTACGTCAATCGACAGCTTGAAATTCACCTTAGCCAGGATACTGTGCTAGATGAAAAAGCTGTCAAAGATGCACTCGCTGCTTATAAAATCAAAGTAAATTCAGTGAAAAAAATGGAGCTCTAAGTAGAGAGCTTCAAAGAATAATTTAACTAAACTCCATAGACTCAGTTATACTGAGTCTATGGAGTTTTTCTTGTCTATTGAACGAGTTAGCAGTTGCCAGTAGTCCCTATTGCTGCATAGGTTGCGAATCAAGAGCACATTACGCTCAAACTTCCCCCCACAATTTTTAGGTATATGAAATTTTCAGATCTAGCACTTTCCGCACCCATTCTTAAAGCAATTGCTTCAAAAGGGTACGACGAACCATCCCCAATCCAAGCGCAAGCAATCCCAGCAGTGCTCGAAGGTAAAGACGTGATGGCTGCAGCTCAGACAGGAACTGGCAAAACTGCCGGTTTTACCCTCCCAATCTTGGAAATCCTTTCGAAAGGTGAACCGGCAAAGCCGAACCAAGTGCGCGCGCTAGTATTGACGCCAACCCGTGAACTCGCGGCTCAAGTGGCAGAAAGCGTTGAGACATACGGTAAGAACTTGCCGATTAAGTCGCTGGTAGTTTTTGGTGGAGTCAAGATTAACCCACAGATGGCTAAGATGCGTAAAGGTGTGGATATTTTGGTTGCCACTCCAGGTCGCTTGCTCGACCTAGTGAACCAAAACGCAGTGCGTCTCCAGAATCTTGAAGTTCTTGTGCTCGATGAAGCTGACCGCATGCTCGACATGGGTTTCATCCACGACATCAAGAAGCTCTTGGCTAAGATGCCAAAAAATCGTCAGAATCTCCTTTTCTCAGCAACATTCTCAGATGACATCCGCAAGCTTGCAAAAGGGCTAGTTAACAACCCTGTTGAAATCTCTGTGACTCCGCGCAATGCTGCTGCACCCTCAGTAGACCAGTGGTTGTGCCCTGTGGATAAGGAGAAAAAGCAGGCGGTGATGACTCACCTCATCAAAGACCGCGCTTGGAAACAGGTGCTTATTTTTAGCCGCACTAAGCACGGTGCAGACCGCTTGTCCCGCCATCTAGAAAGCAAAGGAATCAAGTCCGCAGCGATTCATGGAAATAAGAGTCAAGGAGCACGCACCAGAGCTCTCGCAGGTTTCAAAGAAGGCTCAATCTGTGCTCTTGTAGCTACAGATATCGCGGCGCGTGGTATCGATATTAACCAGCTTCCACAGGTGGTAAACTTTGACCTTCCTGATGTTCCAGAAGACTACGTGCACCGCATCGGTCGTACCGGTCGTGCTGGATCAGAAGGCCAGGCTATCTCACTCGTTTGTGCGGACCAGTTCCCACAATTAGTGGATATTGAAAACCTCACTAAGAAAATCATTCCTCGTGTTGATATCGATGGTTTTGTGGCTATCCAGCCGTTGCCAGAATCGCGTGTTGGCCAGCGCCCGATCAAACGCCCTAAAAAGGAACAGCAAAACCGTGGTGGTGGTGGTCGCGGTGGTAACTCTAGAGGTGGCGCGCCTGGTGGCGGTGGTCGTGGTCGCTCAAAAGGTGGCCCACCAAGTGGTGGCAGTAGCTACAAAGGTGGCAGCGGTGGCGCAGGTCCATCTCGCGGACGTGGCGCAATGGCGAGCCAAAAGCGCGCAAGCCACAATAGATAATTTTTAAGCAGGTAACTGCTGAATATAAATCTAAAGCTCTACTTTGCTAATCAAGCGAGGTAGAGATTTTTTCTTTAAAAGAAAGGATTGTGCGCTTTTTCTTGTTCCACTGTAGTAAGTGGTCCGTGGCCGGTACAGAGGATTGTCTCATCTGGTAATCGTAATACATGGTCGCGGATGTTAGCTAAGGCAGCCGAGTAGCTCTCAGGATCACGACACCCACCGATAGAGCCCGCAAAGATAGCGTCCCCAACAATGCAAACCGGTTTGACCAATCCTTGAATAAAATAGGCTCGCGCTGGATTGCAGTGGCCAGTGACATCGAGAATCTTTATCTCAAGCCCACCAAACTTGACCATTTCGCCGTGCTGAAGCTCTTCTGGGAAGCTTTTCTTGCAGTGGCTAAATTCGATCAATCCAGCAGCGTGGTCAGCATGGTTGTGGGTGATGAATAAATGTGATGGCTGAGGGGCTAGTGCATGAAGCTCACTCGAGTCCGTTCCTGTATCGAATATTAGAGTAGTTTCACCAAAGCCTACGATGTAGGCGTTGACTCCTAGATGACCAAATGGACTGACGACTTGGGTGAGTCCTGGGATACATATCGCGCTTGGCTTGTACTGCTTCAGACCTACGAGCTTATCCGCGTCGAGTTGTAGGTGAGGCGCAAGCATGTGGATTACAGCCTCATCTTCTTGGCCGTTGAGGCATGCTGTGATGCGGCGTTCGTTAATCCCAGCTAACAAAGCAAGTTGAGCAATCGTGCAGCCGTGGCCGCGTATAGCCTTGCTCAGGCAGTCATTGAAATCGTCTTCTAACATTTAATACATGGGGGTTTGCTGGTTGAGCCAATCAGAGAGAATCTCGACAGCGGCTGCTTGATCGATGACCCCCTTTTGTTTTTTAGTATTCCTGCCAGCAGCATGGAGTTTCTCTGCGGCAGATACAGTGGTGAGCCGTTCGTCGATGAATATGATGGGTAAGGAAGGGGATAGTGACTCGCGAAGTTCATCGGCGAAAACTCTAATTTTTTTGGCAGCGGTTCCTTCTGAGCCATCCATCCGATAGGGTAAGCCTATAATAATCTGTTTCACTTGTCTTTGAGATATGAGCGTATTAATACGCTCTATTGGGTCAGTCTGTTTGACATGAACCGTCTCTAGCGGGTGGGCTAAAATCCCGATAGGGTCAGTAATAGCGAGGCCGATGCGGGCTTCCCCGTGATCAATTCCTAGGGCTGGATGTTGCTCTTCCATGTCTGTATGATTTGAGTTGTAAGTGATGTGGTATTATTAGCAAAATATGGGGGAATTGACAGAGAGGAATACGGAAACCTGATTTTATAAAGTTTCGAACTTCACTTTTGGCCTGCTTTGGCTTAAAAGGAAGAATATGAAAACAATAGTTGTCGGCATCGACTTTTCTCATGGAACGGAAAGTATTCTTAAAGTGGCCAGTAAACTGGCGAAAGCTCTACAAGAACATGTCTACCTAGTGCATGTGATAGATGATACCCCCTTGTACACCATGTATGGAATGTATCCCGAAGAGATTCCAGCCATGGCTGAGTACCGCGAGCTTGCTAGTGGCAGAGCCAAGCAAAAAATGGAGGAAGCTAAGACTAACTTAGAGGGGATGGGAGTTGCCGTCATTTCAGAAATTCTAGAAGGCCAGCCACAAGGTGCGATCATGGATTTTGCCGCTAAGGTCGACACTGACATGGTGATTGTCGGGAGCCACGGGCATTCCGCTATTGGCAGTGTGCTGATGGGGAGTGTTTCTAGCGGGCTAGTTCGTAAAGCAAAATTTCCTGTTCTCGTCGTTCCCTGCGAAGGTTAAAAGAGTATAAATTTTGCATATCTCAGAAGCGTCTTCTTGACATGCTGTGCTTGCTATCGAAAAGTCGCCGTGTGAAGAAAACCCGAACAAAACAAATGATCGCAGCAGGCATGGCAGCCATGCTTGCTTGTGGCACTATAAATCTTGTGAATGCAGCAAACGTAGAGACTCCAGCAGACGTGGCAGCCGCCCCTGCTGGAGCAGAAAAGACGGCTTCAGGCTTAGCCTCGAAGGTACTTAAAAAAGGCACAGGCTCTGAAATGCCAGGTGCACGTGACGAGGTAACAGTCCACTACAGTGGCTGGACTCTCGACGGAAAGCTCTTTGATAGCTCGGTTGAGCGTGGGCAGACGACTTCATTTCCACTCAATCAAGTGATCAAAGGTTGGACTGAAGGCCTTCAGCTTATGGTTGTGGGTGAGAAGCGTCGCTTCTGGATCCCCGCTGAGCTTGCTTACGGAGAAAACCCAGGTGGCGGACGTCCAGGTGGAATGCTTTGTTTTGATGTCGAGCTATTTGATATCAAAAAAGCACCTGAAGCACCTGAACCACCAAAGACTCCTGAAAATGTTGCAGCTGCGCCAGCAGATGCAGTAAAGACTCCTTCTGGTGTGCCATCGCAAGTCGTGACCAAAGGTTCTGGTGGTGATCTTGCTCAAGAGAATGATCAAGTCACTCTTCACTATTCAGTATGGTTGGCCGATGGTAAATTGCTGGAAAGTTCAAAGATGAGGGGTGAACCGATTGTAGTTGCTCCTAATAAGCTCCCGATCGCAGGTTGGAGCGAAGCTGTTCAACTAATGACAAAAGGTGAGACTCGCCGTATTTGGCTTAGCTCTCAGCAAGCCTTTGGCGACAATCCTCCTCCAGGTGCTCCTAAAGGAACCGTCTGTTTCGAGATCGATCTCCTCGATGTTAAGAGCATGCCCGCACCTCCAGCTACCCCTGAAGATGTGGCTGCAGCGCCGGCTGACGCAGAAAAGACAGCGTCTGGTCTAGCATCTAAAGTGATTACCAAGGGCGCAGGTTCCGCAAAACCTAAGGCGACCGATACAGTTGAAGTACACTACAGTGGCTGGACTTTGGACGGTAAGATGTTCGATAGCTCAGTGGCACGCGGGCAAACGACTTCATTCCCACTCAATGGAGTAATCAAAGGCTGGACAGAAGGTCTTCAGCTTATGGTTGAAGGGGAGAAGCGTCGCTTCTGGATCCCTGCAAACCTAGCTTACGGAGAAAACCCAGGTGGTGGACGCCCAGGCGGTATGCTTTGTTTTGACGTCGAACTCGTTAAAATCAAATAATCTAACCCAAATTCAAAGATTCCCTAAGCCCGGCTGATCTCAGTCGGGCTTTTTTTGTGGTGATTCCACTCAGCTCAAGTCACTTTTTCGGATAATAATAATTTAAGTTAAAGTCACTAGATTCCTTTGGAAGCACTGGAAATAAGCCACTTGGTGAGTACTTATGAAAGCGTCCTCAGAAAAACTTTAAAAAAGGTATCGAAAGAACTTGCGCAGGGTAGGTAAATATGTAGATTGCGCTCCGCCTCACCTGCCACAGGGAGCGCGAGAGAAACTAAATTCAGTTGATCGAGAC
>JBLHPP010000106.1:0-7875 GCA_047624385.1 Crocinitomicaceae bacterium | reverse complement strand
GGAGTGAGTGAGTAGTAGAAATAATCCATGCGGTAGTAGACAACTTCACTTTTCAAGTTAGCGCCTTCACCACGTGCATCCATTTTCACCTTTACCTTTTCTTTGTAGCTTTTGACTGCAATAAGTAAGTCTTTCTGGCCACCCTCGTGGTATGCCAAAGCAAGTGACTCCATCTCGCGGAGATAATCGATTTGATCTTTATCGGCAGGCACCTTGTGCTGCATGTAGTCCGAAAGCCATCGCTGGCGCACCGGCCAAGTTTTTTGCTCTGGGTCACTGGCTGGGTACAGAGCCAAGTTAGAATAGACAGAATCAGATATACGCCAAGAAATCATGTTGGCCATTTTTTTAAGTCCATCACTTTCACTACCGTCTTGCTGAGCAGTGCGAGCGAGAAACTGGCTGAGCTGTGGCCATTGCGCCACCCAAGTTGAAAAACGTCTCAGTTCATCACCCAAGTTGCTATCCTTATCCGCCATCGGCTCCATTACTGGAGTGAAGTGCGAGCTGATCGCAACGTAGCTCTGAATTTTCATCACAAGCCCAAGAAACTGTGTTTCAATAGGGTCTCGTTCGTCTTTTGTCTTCTTACCCACTTCGACACGTAATTTATCGACTTGGGATAAATACCCCTGAAGATCTGCCATGCTATAGCGATCACGGCGCTTCTTCCCGTCGTGAGGCATTTCAATCATGTCGAGCACTGCGTCATCTTCGACCTGGAAAATATTCATCTGCTTAGCTAAATCGGCGCGGAACATCAGATCTAACGCCCATTCAGTAGGCTTGATAGTCACCTTGTCACTACCGCTCTCAAAGCGCACCTTACGCTTGCCATTGATCGAGAGGAGCTCAAAGCCAGCCCATGTCGACACCGGCTTTACCCGGCCATCAGCTTGGATCGGCATTGAGCCAAATTCTTTAACCAACTCTGGATCCCATTTTTCATAGCCATCCACCACATTTGGCGGCCCACTAATTGTCGAGTCCTTAGCGGTGTAGAGCAATAAAGATGCTACAACTATGAGGGTAAAGATAAACCCTATCCAACGACCTAATTTATTACTGCTCATTTTTGCTCCTTGCTATGCTACTCGATACGAATCCGAAAAGTTTGATAATAAAATGCACGAAGAGTGCAATGCCACTAGCGTAGATGGCGTACTTTGGCCATTGGTCTGATGGGTTGGTCTTGACTGTGAAGCCTGACTCGACCTTTGGTCCTGAGTCATCCCAGCTGGTCTGGTAAAACGTGAGATCTTTGTAGCGCAATGGCTTATTCATCTCGATTTTAAATTTCCTCTCGTTGTTACCTTTCTCACCGATCACAGTCACATCGCTTTCGTACATCATCGCCATCCCTGTACCGGGATGTTTCTCACCGCGTGAATCATCTAATTGGACACGGAATGGCGTGTTCCATATTTCGCCATGCAGACGAAATCCGTAGATTTTATCGTCGATGGTTGCTGTGATGTCATGACTGACCCCCTCGTACAAAAGTAATTCATGCTGTTTTCCTGAAGCACGCTCTTTCAGGGTGATGATACACGCTGAAAGGTTTCGCTCTTCATGCCCAGTCGGCTCAACCGGCATAACGTAGAAACCATCGACCACCCGCGATTCTAGTGGCACAGTTCCTCGCTTTTGTGAAAGTTGAGTATTTATCTGGTATTCGCTCACCGTGGCGTCGAATGGAAATGAAGGAAGAAGGAATTCTCTTTCGCGCGATGGTTTCCCTCTCACCCCGGCCAATATTTCCGATCCAATCACCAGTGGCTCTTGCTTTTGTCCTTCTGAGATCTCTGCAATCTCGATTGATAGTTCAGTCAAGCTGAATGCTGAATCACCTGTCTCACCAACAGCTAAGAGCATGTATGCCTCTCGTGATTGGTGATACGTAACCGCGCCACCGATCATGAGCATTAGCATACTAAAGTGTGATACAAGTATCGGAGCATGCTTCCACCCCTTACGGATGCGGACCAAACCACCGACCAAAAGGTTCAGCGTAAAGACCACACACACCCAGTAACCACCGGGAAGGATGATTGGTAGATCGTTCCCATATAGTGTGGGACGAATATAATAGGCACCGAAGCTAAAGTACTTTTCTAATGTCCAGTAAAGCCCACCCGGGCCAGTCTGCTCGAGTGTCGACAGCCATGTCAGCAATAGTAATAATACCATGCAGACGATGGCAACTTGAAATCCGCCGATATAGCTGAAGACTTTGGCGATAGGATTGGTTTGTTTCTTACTCATCACTTACTTCCATTGAATACTTTTACAAAAGGCGATAAAATTTTCGCGCTGGGCTTGGACTTCATTCTTTTTGCCGACCATCTTCACCGTGATCAAATTGCCACGGCTCTCGACCAACAACCCGAGCAAGGCCGTATTAGCTACAGTGATACCACGCATACCAGCGAATGTTCCTTCTGCTTCTAAAATAACTGCTTTTCCACCTAGCGCGTCGAGCTGCTCGAGCTCTGACACGACCACTGGCCGTTCGTCACCAAACTGCTTGAGCCAACGTTCTGCATTAGTCTTGATCTCACCTGATGCGATCGAGATGTAAACCTCGCCGTTCTCGCTAAATTTGCAATTATAGTCACGAAATTGTGTGCTTGGCACCCGCCGCCATTCTTTCGGCATTACCACCGCGAGATTGCTCTCATCGTCGTAAGTAGTGAGTTTTCGGGTCTCGGTGACCTCGACGGGTTTTGTATTCTCATCACAACTGGTGAGAGCGATCATTGGGGCGAGCCCCAGGGCTAACTTGCGTAAGTTCATGACTACAGTGGCGATAACGTTGTGTGATTAAAGATGCAAGGTCAATCGATACCTTGCTCAGTATCGATTCTTAGGCATTCGTGGATTGCTTTTCTTCCACTCTGCTTCACATTACGTCGCGTGGAGCCCATTACTTTCTATAACCGTTATACCGATAGCATCGAAACCGAACATGTCTATGGAGAATCGTTCTTAAAATGGGCATATGGCAGCCCGCTTGGGAAAATTGCTCTCCACGCCTTCGTCAAGCGTCCATTCTTCTCAGCCTGGTATGGCCGAAGGATGGATCAAACTAAAACCCAGCAAAAAGTGGCTCCATTCATCGATGAATACCAGATGGATGTGGACGACTTTCTGGACTCCCCAGAGAGCTACGCTCACTTCAACGCATTTTTCTACCGCAAGCTAAAACCCAGCGCCCGGCCGATAGCCGCAGCTGATCTCGTCTTCCCAGCCGATGGCCGCCATCTAGGGTTTGAAAATGCTGAAGACATCGCCGGTGCATTCATCAAAGGCCAAAAGTGGAACCTCCGCGCACTGATCGGAGACGACAAACTCTACCAACAATTCAAAGGCGGCAGCCTCGTGCTCTCGCGCCTCTGCCCTGTCGACTACCATCGTTTCCATTTCCCCTGCGCATGCACTCCTGGTGAAACCCGCATGATCAATGGCCCCTTATTTTCAGTCTCCCCCATAGCCCTGCGCCAAAACCTTGGTTACATGTGGCAGAACAAACGCACCTGCACGGTCCTCGACACCCCAGACCTCGGCAAAGTTCTCATTCTAGAAATTGGAGCCACCTGCGTAGGCTCCATTCTTCAGACTTACAAACCAGATCAAGTAATCGCCAAAGGCGACGAGAAAGGCTACTTTGCCTTCGGTGGTTCCTCCACCATCACCATCTTCCAATCTGGTAAAGTCGAACTCTCTTCCGACCTTCTAGAACACAGCGCCAACTGCCAAGAACTCTACGCACGCATGGGTGACACCATGGGCGAGAAGAAATAGCCAGCCACAAAGGAAATCATGAGGCATTATACGGACTGCGGGCATCAAACAGATCGTCCATGACGACCTGCCATCTCAAGCGCCCAGGACAAAGCAAGCCAATCTACAGCCAAATTATCACCCATAGCCAATGACCACACCACCATCCGAAGTCGAACTTCATATACAACTCAGAACGAAACTTACTCACGACGTAAACCTACGCGTTGATGCTTACGATCACATTATCGATCTTCGCTACGACATCATCGGTGAGTATCTTCTCAATGACCCAGAGACCGATGATATGGAAAGTCACGAATGTCATCTAGGCGAAATCAATCTTCAAGTCATCCGCGTAGGAGAAGCGCGTACGGAAGGCTGGAATCCTTTTGAATTCTTTGACCAGGTCCAGTCATTAAACACACTCTCTTGTGCTCTCTACGACTTCGAGGCAGATGCCTACAAAGCAGGCCTCCGTAAACGATTCCCACACGCGACAAATAACTGGAACGACATCATCTATGTTGACAACATTATACTCAAACCCTGGGCGCGGGGTCAAAATTTAAGTCTCAGCGTACTCCAATGTGTTGAAAGAACCTGGAGTAGTGGATGTGAATTCATGGTCTTGCAACCCTATCCTATGCAATTCTGTTCACTGACATCTGAAACATGCTCAGCTAAATACGGTTTGGATCAACTGTCTGACAACGAGCAACTCTCAATCAAAAAACTGGAGTTTCACTACGAACAACTTGGCTATAGGAAACTCGATAAATCTCCCTACTTGCTCAAATGGATTCTAGGGAAACACGATATATCGGTTGATCTCGATTCCACATGCACTATTCCTTTACAGATAGCGCAGCAAAATACTCACCCCTAAAAAAAATCTAACGCTAACTTTGGACGTGACGCCAAAACTAGTTTATACCCTATTCTATAATGACTGATACAACCCACACAGCGCTGCAATATTGCCCAGACCTCTTCGCTTACCAGCGCCGAGTCTCCCGCGAAATTACTGTTGGAAACATCAAATTTGGAGGCAATAACCCTGTACGTATTCAGTCTATGATCACCTCCGACACACGCGACACTGAAGCCTGTGTGAAGGAGATTCTCGAGCTTGCTGAAGCAGGTTGTGAGCTAGTGCGTATCACGGCACAAACCCGCAAGTACGCTGAGAACCTAGAGAACATCATTCGTGAAATACGTGCCGCTGGCTGCAATGTGCCGCTCGTCGCCGATATCCATTTTAAACCAGATGCCGCGCTGGAAGCTGCCAAGTGGGTCGAGAAGATTCGTGTCAATCCAGGTAACTTTGTGGATAAGAAGAAGGGAGAAATCCGCGAGTACTCGGACGATCAATACGAAGAAGAACTCGAACGTATCCGCGAGAAATTCACTCCACTGGTCAAACTCTGTAAGGAAAAGAACCGCGCAATGCGCATCGGCACCAACCATGGATCGCTGTCCGACCGCATCATGAATCGCTACGGCGACACACCACTAGGAATGGTCGAGAGCGCACTCGAGTTCGCTCAGATTGCCCGTGAACACGACTATCACAACTTCATTTTCTCCATGAAAGCCTCCAACCCGAAGGTGATGATCGGGGCCTACCGCCTCCTTGTAGCGCGCCTCTACGCTGAGGGACCTGACTGGAACTACCCGATCCACCTTGGTGTCACAGAAGCTGGGGACGGCGAAGATGGCCGCATCAAATCTGCCATAGGAATCGGCTCACTTCTCGCCGACGGCGTGGGTGACACCATCCGCGTGTCACTCACTGAAGATGCAGTCAGAGAAATCCCTGTCGCCATGGCACTGGTGGATAATTTAGCCGACTCCCACCTACCTCACGACCCAGAGAATCAGCAACAAGGGACACTAAGTTACGATCCATTTAGCTACAGCCGCCGCAGCAGTAAAGAAGTCACGATCAATGGTCATAAACTTGGAGCTGCAAATACGGTTCGCGTTTTCACCTCACAGGAAAAGTACGATGCGCTCTCGCACAAACTCCACAAGCTAGGCGACTTCCAGCCTGAAGTCGTCATCGAAAAATCTGGTATTGTAGAGATCGATCCTGAAGACAACAAGTCAATTGCTCAGATCAATGCCCAACCAGATCCGCAGCTCGTCACGATCCGCGATGGACACCCGATGGCGGTGATTCACGCCTATCGCTTGCTGGCATCTAAGCTCGATGCCCACCATCCGATCTTACTCAAGGATACCTTCCACCCATCCACAGATGGAAATAAGGATTTCCAAGACACACTACTAACAGCCGCTAGAAATTTAGGTTCGCTACTGTGCGATGGTATTGGTGATGGCATCATCATCCAGGGTGAACAAGCACCCGGCCAATCTCTCCGCCTTTCATACAACATCCTCCAAGCAGCTGGAACACGCATTTTCAAGACTGACTACGTCGCCTGCCCGAGTTGCGGACGCACGCTCTTCAACCTGCAAGACACCACCCAGAAAATCCGCGAAGCCACTGGCCACCTCAAAGGTGTGCGTATTGCCATAATGGGCTGTATCGTCAATGGTCCAGGTGAAATGGCTGACGCGGACTTTGGTTACGTCGGTGGCGCACCGAACAAGATCAACCTCTACGTCAACAAGACGCCAGTGAAGTTCAACATCCCTGAGGCCCAAGCCGTCGAGCAACTCATCGATCTGATCAAAGAGCATGACAAATGGATTGAAGCTCCAACCCTCGTTGTAGAAGTTTAACCGATGGATCTTCTCGCACTCAGCCAAAGGGAATTTGGTCATGTCATCCTTCAAGATATCACGCTTATCTGCGTGATTGGTGTCATTCTCGCCGGATTGATTCATTGTTGGCTGCGCCAGGCTTCCCCCAGCCAACAATGGAATCAAATCGGCAAGGTCAGCACCGTAGGACTAGGTCCTGCGGATATTGCCGGGTGCCTGTTAGTTACTTCGATCTATTGGATACCCATAATTTTACCCTACCAAGACACAAGCTCTAACGAGATCACCACTTCTGGGGTTATACAAATGCAGGCAATCTTTGCCTTCATGGCTGGAGCAGTATTTCTGATCTACCACCAGAGAAGCTTGTTGCCTGAAGCATTGGGGCTCCGACCAAAACGACCCGCTTTAGTCCTTTTTTGGGCCACTCTAGGTTTTATATTGATCAGAGTTATTTTCATGGGCCTCCAGGAATTAGAATTAGAGAAATGGCTTAGCGATCGACTTGGCGAACCTGAATTGCAACGCATAGTCAGTGAGCTGATGTCTACTCAGAATAATCAAAAACGCGTGACAATGATCATAGCTGCTTGTGTTTTTGCACCGATCATAGAAGAAGTTATATTCCGCGGCTACCTCTACCCAGTGATTAAGCGCTACACTGAGCCCGTGATTGCTGCCATATTCACGGGAGTTATTTTTGGAACCATTCACGGCCAAATCTGGGCAGTCATCCCCCTCTCAATATTCGGAATTTTGCTAGCTTTACTCTATGAAAAGAGCGGTAGCATATGGACCTGTATCCTCTGTCACGCAATGTTCAATTCCTTCAATGTGTACTGCATGCTCACAATAGGCGACCAACTATGAAGCTCGGTGACAGTTCTGAAGACCAGCTCATTAGCCGTATCACTAGCCGTCTAGTGCAGCGGGAGGATGTGCTCGTTGGACCTGGCGATGATTGCGCCGTCATCACCCTCCCCAGCGGCGATCTTCAACTTCTAAAAACCGACTGCGTCGTAGAAGGTATTCACTTTTATCCCGACGAAATAGCGGAGCGCGTTGGCTGGAAGGCAATAGCCCGCGTGGTCAGCGACATCGCAGCTATGGGCGGCACGCCCCACGCCTTTGTCGTCACCCTCGTCCTCACGCCTGATACGACCACCGACTGGTTAGATGCCCTTTATGTTGGCATGCAAAAGTGTGCTGACGCATTCCAACTCTCCATCGTCGGCGGAGAAACTTCATCAACCACCATCGGCTCAGCCAATGTGATTTCCATCGCCGGCACCGGTCACACCGACCCCACAAAGATGGTATTGCGCTATACATGTAATGTGGCCGATGCTCTTTACGTCA